>DASWNB010000413.1:0-2701 GCA_036399455.1 Flavisolibacter sp.
TGACTGCTTATGGTGATCTTGATTACAGTGTGATGGACGAGCTGCCGCCCGGCCGCCAGCCCGTGACCACCGTTCACCGCTATGATGCTTACCGTGCCCGCGTGATGGATTTCATCCGCACCGAGATAGACGAGGGGCGGCAGGCCTACATTATCTTCCCCCTTATCGAGGAAAGCCAGAAGCTCGATTACGAAAACCTGATGAGCGGTTACGAAAACGTAAAGGCCTTCTTCCCCGAGCCGCGGTACTGGATAAGCATGGTGCATGGCCGCCAGCCCGGCGACCAGAAAGAAACCAACATGCAGCGTTTCATTAACGGTGATACTCAGATCATGGTGAGCACGACGGTGATTGAAGTGGGTGTGAACGTACCCAATGCCACGGTGATGGTAATTGAAAGCGCGGAAAAATTCGGGCTGTCGCAGTTGCACCAGTTGAGAGGCCGGGTAGGGAGGGGAGCGGATAAGAGCTATTGCATCCTCATGACCTCCACTCAGTTGAGCAACGATGCACGCGAACGGATAAAGATAATGACCTCCACCACCAACGGTTTCGAGATTGCGGAGAAGGACCTGGAACTGAGGGGGCCGGGGGAAATAGAGGGAACACGACAAAGTGGCGCAGTAAATTTCAGGCTGGCAGACCTGGTAAAAGACCGGTCCATACTGGAGAAGGCAAGGGCCGCGGCCGAGGACATCATTACCCGCGACCCGGACCTGGAGGCGGCCGAAAATTTGCAACTGAAATATTACCTGGTGTCATTGCAGGGTAAAACCCCGTGGAGTAAGATTTCTTAACATTCGCTTGCACAACATTTTTGGCAAATAATAGTTAACTTAAGAAAGATTTGAACCGCAAGAGCCACATACTTCTACTGCTATCCACCCTTATAGGACTACTGGCATTTGGCCAGAGTATGGAATTCATTGAGAATAAAGGACAATGGGACAGCCAGGTGAAATTTCGGAGCGAGGTCGCCGGAGGCGCATTCTTTATTCACAATAACGGCTTTACCGTACTCCAGCACAATCCCGCCGACTGGAAGCGCATCCTGGATAAAAGCCATCACCACGATCACCCCCCCGAAGATACCCGCGAAAGCCACACCCTCCGCTCACACGCCTACCGCGTTGAGTTCGTGGACGGGAACGGCACTCCCGCTATATCGGCCGAAAAGCCCATCATCACACAGAACAACTATTTCGTAGGCAACGATCCCTCCAAATGGGCATCGGGCTGCCGGATCTACCAGGCGGTTACCATAAAGAACATCTATCCCAACATCGACGTTCGCTACTATTCCGACCGCGGGTATATGAAGTACGACCTGATCGTGCACCCCGGCGGCGACCCTTCGCAAATAGCCCTGCGCTATAGGGGAGCGGACAAGCTGGAAATAAAGAACCGCGAACTGGTGGTGAAAACCTCCGTTGGCGATATAAAAGAGCTTTCCCCCTACAGCTATCAATACGACAAGAAAAGCAAGTCCGAAGTGGCTGTGAAGTTTTCCCTCGAAAAAGATATAGTAAGGTTCAACATAAAGGAATACGACCCCAAATCAACCCTTGTTATCGACCCCACCCTCATCTTCGCCACCTTCAGCGGCAGCACTACGGATAACTGGGGCTATACGGCCACTTACGGTCCTGACGGAAGCATGTACGGCGGCGGCACCGTGTTTAACCAGGGTAACGGTTTTCCTGTATCGCCGGGCGCTTTCCAGCAAACGCATGCCGGGGGCGAAGACTGGGACATCGGCATCATCCGCCTTTCCGCCGACGGCTCCAGCCGCATTTACGCCACTTATATAGGTGGCAGCGGCAACGACCAGCCCCACAGCCTTGTTGCCGACGGGCAGGGTAACCTGGTGGTTGCAGGCAGAACCCGTTCCGCCAACTATCCCACTACCGGCGCCATTCCCGTATTGGGCGGGCCGGGTGGTAATTACGATATTGTTGTAACGAAGCTGAACGCAAACGGCACGGCGCTTATCGGCTCAAAAAGGATCGGCGGCTCCGCCGATGACGGCGTGAATATCTCCGCCAACAGGGGCCTCAGCTCCCTCCAGAGAAACTACGGCGATGACGGCCGCAGCGAAGTGATACTGGACAATGCCGGTAATATTTACGTGGCTTCCAGCACCAGCTCCACCAACCTGATAGCCAACGGCTTCCAGACCAATAACCGCGGAGAGCAGGATGGTTTGGTGCTCAAGCTGGACCCCAACGTGTCCACTCTTCTTTTTGCCTCCTACCTGGGTGGTTCGGATAATGACGCGGCCTATGTGCTGGCGCTCAATCCCGTCAATAACAATATTTATGTAGCCGGCGGTACGGAAAGCAGCGATTTTAACGGCCCTACGGCCGGAACGGTCGGGCCTGTCACCAATGGCTCCATTGATGGCTTTATATCCATTTTCAGCAACGATGGCTCTGTTGTCAGTACCTCTGCCTATATCGGCACCGGCGGTATCGACCAGATATTCGGCATACAGTTCGACAACTTGGGCTTTCCTTATATCATGGGGCAGACCACGGGCTCCTGGCAGCCCTTCAACGCCACCTGGAGCCAGGCAAACGGCAAGCAGTTCATTGCCAAGCTGCAGCCCAACCTGTCCGCCTATGTTTATTCCACCACGTTCGGTACCCCATCTTCCTCGCCGAATATTTCTCCCATAGCCTTCCTGGTGGACCGCTGCGAA
>DASWNB010000414.1:0-2010 GCA_036399455.1 Flavisolibacter sp.
GTTCTATGATTTGTCGGAAATGCTGGAAGAAAACGCCAGCAATCCTCACTTCGACATAGAGCAGGCATTGAAGAACAAGGCAAAGGCCCTGAAGGCTAAAGGCGCTACCGTAATGTTTGTTTACAACAGCTCCTCAAAGGAGGACGGAATAAAGTTCAACCCGAAGGACCGCTCCGATGCAACAGCCATTCCCATTGTCTACATCACCAAACAGGCCGCAAAAAAATATTTTTCCGATGAATCCGCCATGCTCGACATCAAGCTGAAGGTGGATATTGGCGAAAAGAAAAGAACAGGCGCCAACGTGGTGGGATATATCGACAATGGCGCGCCTACCACCGTAGTGCTGGGCGCCCACTTCGACCACCTGGGCATGGGCGAGGACGGCAACTCCATGATCCGCAATGTAACGGGACAGATACACAACGGCGCAGATGACAACGCCAGCGGAACCGCCGCACTCATCGAGCTGGCGCGTATGCTGAAGGCTTCCAAGCTTACCGGCAACAACTACCTGTTCATTGCCTTCTCCGGCGAAGAGCTGGGACTCTACGGCTCGAAGTACTTCGTGGAGCATCCCACAGTGGAGCTGGGCAAGGTGAACTATATGATCAACATGGACATGGTCGGCCGTCTCAACGACTCTGCCCGCACCATTACCGTTGGCGGTTACGGCACCTCACCTACATGGGGTGCGTTGTACGGCCAGTCGGGAAAGAACAAGCTGTACGCGGGACCCATCGCTTTCCGCTTCGACTCCAGCGGCACCGGTCCCAGCGATCATTCTTCTTTCTACCGCAAGGACATTCCCGTGCTGTTCTACTTTACCGGTCTGCATACCGATTACCACAAACCTTCGGACGACTTCGACAAGGTGAACTACACCGGCCAGATGCACATCGTAAAACATATTTACAGCCTTCTTGAAAACCAGGCAAAGAACAACAGCAAACTGGCCTTCACCAAAACCCGCGAAGCGCAAACCACCACATCCGCAAGGTTCAGCGTTACGCTGGGCATCATGCCCGATTATACTTTCAGTGGAAACGGCGTTCGCGTGGATGGAGTGAGCAAGGAAAGACCGGCCGAGCGGGCAGGCATCAAGCCCGGGGATGTGATCACTTCGCTGGGCGAACACAAGGTGGGATCGGTGGAAGGATACATGCAGGCACTGTCCAAATTCAAGAAGGGCGATAAAACCACCGTGTCTTACCAGAGGGGTGATCAAACCCTTTCATCTGAGGTAGAGTTTTAGTACCTTTCCAATCACCATCACCCCCAACGCTATGAAACTGGTCCTGGATACCAAAGACCTCACCGACGGCTTCTTTGAAGAAACAAGGCTGCTGGGCATCATGGCGCCCATGAAGGACTACCAGTTCTGCTGGCACCTGAACCAGTTGGTTGGACTTGACTTCCGCATCAACAACGAGCTGGAAATACAGTTGACGAAAAAGAGCCGGAACTACTTCTTCGCCGTGTACGAATACCACGAGCCCACCACCTGCCTGAGCCACTACCTGTACAACAACCAGTTTGACGGCGAGTATCTTTTACCCGAGTTCAAGCACCTGGATTTTTTATGGCTGATGAAGAACGATTTTGTTCCCGACGAAATGCTTCAACGCCTTACCCAATCCCTCCGCTCTATCAACGGGGTGCAGTTGGTGGTGGAATTGACGAATGAGAAGATCAAGAATAAGGAGCATTTGCTTTTTTAGAAGCTGTTGGCTGATAGCTGTTAGCTGATGGCTTTGTGCACGTTCAGCCTATTTACATCCGTTACTTTTGAAGAAGTTTTTAACCGCCAGGACGCGAAGACGCGAGGAATAAGTAAGAATCCCTCGGTGGTCGCTAATCGGTCATCCAGCAAGAAACAATAAACAAGAAACTCTCTCCCATGTGGAACGAAGAAAATAACACCCTGTACAGGAAATTTCAATTCAAGGATTTCGCTGAGGCCTTTGGCTTTATGGCGCGGGTAGCGCTGGTTGCAGAGAAGATGGACCA
>DASWNB010000415.1:0-6112 GCA_036399455.1 Flavisolibacter sp.
GCTAACAGCTTCTCTCTAAGCTATCTCCCAAACTTCATTTCCTCTCAGCAGCTTGTCCAGGTCAGCGGGCTTCTTAATAGTTGCTTCCTGCATCTGCATGTGCATCATGTCCTCGTAAGTGGGACGGGCTGCCTGGTAGAACACGCCGAAGGGGCGGGGCAGGTGGTTGGCCGATTTGGGATCGTCGAAGATGCGGGTGAGGATCTGGGCCTTAAAGATGTCGCTTTCCTCGTGTATCCAAAGGTCGTCGAGGCTGTAGCCTTCGTTGAGGTTTACCATCACGGGTTTGAAGCCGTCGAGACGGATGCCTTTGTCGCGGTTGGCGCCGAATACAAGGGGCTGTCCGTTTTCAAGGAAGAGGGTTTCTTCGGGCTTGGAGCCTTTTTCAGTGAATATCTCGAAAGCGCCATCGTTGAAGATGTTGCAGTTCTGGTAGATCTCCAGGAAAGAAGCGCCGTGGTGGCCGTGAGCCCTCAGCAGCATGGATTGCAGATGCTTGGGATCGCGGTCCATGGTGCGGGCAATAAAAGTGGCATCTGCGCCCAGCGCCAGGGCCAGCGGGTTGAAGGGATGGTCGATGCTTCCGAAGGGAGTTGATTTGGTAACCTTGTTCTCTTCTGAAGTGGGCGAATACTGTCCTTTTGTAAGACCGTAGATCTGGTTGTTGAACAGCAGGATGTTCACGTCGAAGTTCCTTCTCAGCAGGTGGATCATGTGGTTGCCGCCGATACTCAGTCCGTCGCCGTCGCCGGTAACGATCCATACGCTCAGTTCGGGGCGTGCGGCTTTAAGTCCGCTGGCAATGGCCGTGGCCCTTCCGTGGATGGAGTGCATCCCGTACACGTTCATGTAATAGGGAAAACGCGAGGAGCACCCGATGCCGGATACGATAGCAATGTTCTCCCGCGGAATACCCAGGCCGGGCATTACCTTCTGAACCTGCGCCAGTATGGAGTAATCACCGCACCCCGGGCACCACCGTACTTCCTGGTCGGTGGCAAAATCCTTTGGAGTGAGGGCTATGTTGTTTTTACTTGTAGTGGTCGTTTCCATTATCAAATTTCAATAGTAAATGTTCAATATTCAACGCTCAATATTCAATTCTCAAGTCCGCCGCCTATTCTTTTGAGCCGTTGCCTTGCTTTTAGCCAGTATGGCAATCAATTCTTCCGTTTCGCTAAAAATTCCCTGTAGCCGTTTGGCCGGTTTTATAAGCTGCTTCCTGATAATGATCTTCAGGGCTGTGCGGCATTCCTTCAATTCCTTCAGGCAAACTCCAAGCTTATGAATAAAATCAGCTATCGATTCTGCTGCCTGTGCCTCGCCATAGTTGAACGTGGGAGAGTTGCACGCTCTTATCAGTTGTCCTGCAATATAATTGCCCGCTCTTGTGTTCGGGAGCGATTCTACAACATCAATCATCCGGCATGTATATTCTACCAGGCGGTCCTCCAAATCGTAATTACGCATCTCAACAGTCTTTCTGCATAATTACCGTCCGGCTCTGACACTACCTTGAGAATTGAACATTGAATATTGAGAATTTTCCCTTGGTAATCTCAATCTTGCTCTAACCGAAACTACCCCTTCTCCAGTTCTTCCCAGTACTCCGCCGCTCTTCTTGTATGCGGAATAACAATGGTTCCGCCGACAATATTGGCTACCGCGAAGATCTCGTACACCTGGCCGGTGGTGATGCCCAGCTCGTGGCATTTGCCCAGGTGGTAGCGGATGCAGTCGTCGCAGCGAAGCACCATGCTTGCCACCAGGCCCAGCATCTCCTTTGTTTTCCTGTCCAGCTCCCCATCCTCGTAAGTATTCGTATCCAGATTCCACAGGCGCTTCATCACCAGATTGTTCTTGCTGAGGATCACCTCGTTCATCTTTGTCCTGTATTCGTTGAATTCCTGTACCTGGCCTGACATTTTAATTGATTGTGGATGCAAAAATAACGAATGCCCGGCGCCCTAATCATTGTTTAACCATCGGGAATGCTTTTTTATCTAAATTCAGCAAAAATTTTAACGCTTTATGAAAAGATCGACCCTGGTTATTTTAGGCCTTACCCTGATGGTAGGAATATCGCTGGCCTTCACCAAAGCCGACGACCCGATCTATAAGAACCTTAAAGTGCTGCCCAAAAGGATCACCAAGCCCCAGATGGACAGCGTTATGCAGAGCTTTACAGCCGCCCTTGGCGTTAAATGCAATTTCTGCCACACACGCACCGCCGATAACAAGGAGTGGGATTTTCCTTCCGATGCCAACAAGCACAAGCTCGTTGCCCGCAACATGATGAAGATGACCTCCAAGATCAATAAAAAGTATTTCGATGTTACCGGCAACAGCCTTGGCTCCAGCCAGATGGTAACCTGCTATACCTGCCACAACGGAAAGCCTGAGCCCGCCACCAGGGCGCCCCGTCCCACCCAGAACCAGAACGGCCCCCGCGCAGACACGACCAGAAGGCAATAAACATGGCACAGCAATATGATTTTGGAATGATCGGCCTGGGAGTCATGGGAAGCAACCTGTTGCTCAACATAGCCGACCATGGCTTTGCAGCCATCGGCTACGACCTCAAGCCCGAACGGGGCGAAGCGCTGGAAGCCGCTGCCAACAAGAACACTATTGTAAAAGGCGTGGCCGACCTGGCCCTTATGGTTTCCATGCTCAAAAAGCCCCGGAAGATCATGGCGCTTGTACCCGCAGGCGCACCCGTGGATGCCGTTATCGAAAGCCTGCTGCCCCTGCTGGAAGAAGGCGATATACTGATCGATGGCGGCAATTCGTTTTTCAGGGACACTCTCAGGCGCATTACCTGCCTGCAGGATAAAGGCATTCATTTTTTTGGAATGGGTGTGTCCGGCGGTGAGATGGGCGCCCGTACCGGTCCCAGCATGATGCCCGGCGGCGACCGCGAAGCTTATGTTTACCTGAAGCCCATTCTTGAGGCTATTGCGGCTAAAGCCGATGGCGAGCCCTGCGTGGCTTACATGGGTAACGGAGCGGCAGGCCATTACGTGAAGATGGTGCACAACGGCATCGAGTACGCCATGATGCAGATGATTGCCGAGGTGTACGACATCCTTCACCGCGGCGCAGGCTATTCCAACGAAGAGCTTCACGGGCTTTTCAGCCGCTGGAACAAGGGGCCGCTTCAATCCTTTCTTATCGCCGTTACCGCTGAAGTGCTTCGCATCAAAGATCCCGAGACCAATAAATTTCTTACAGACCTAATACTGGACAAGGCAGGCTCCAAGGGCACGGGCAAGTGGACCTCGCAGCAGGCCCTTGATCTTGGGGTAGCCATTCCCACCATCGATGCCGCCGTAGCGGCCCGCGTACTGTCGGGATTAAAGGAAGAACGCGTAAAGGCATCGGCCCTGTACCCCGTGGCGAGCCATAAAACAGCCTTGCCCCGGGCAGAACTGGAGGAGCTGCTGGAAGAAGCGCTCTTTTCCGGCTTTGCCCTTGCCTATGCGCAGGGACTTTCCATGCTGTCTAAAGCCTCCGATGAGCTGGGCATGAGCATTCCCCTTCCCGATGTGATCAAAGTCTGGAGGGCGGGCTGCATCATCCGCTCGGCCATGCTGGGCCAGTTCAGGGCCGCTTTTGACCTGGAGCCTGGATCAGGCAGCCTCTTATTGAACCGGGAGATCGCCCGTTTGTTAAAAGACAGGGAGAGCAGTTTGAGACAAGTGATTACCCTTGCCGTAAATGCTTCCCTCCCCATCCCCGCCCTGATGAGCGCCCTGGCCTACTACGATGCTTACCGCAGCGAACGCATGTCCACCAACCTCATTCAGGCCCAGCGCGACTACTTCGGGGCGCACACCTACGAGCGGATCGACAAGCCCGGTGTGTTCCATACCGAGTGGCATGCGCCGGACGAGGACTAACCCATCAAACAACCATACAAAGTGTCAAGCTCGCATCCAACCATAATCTACATCTTCGGCGGCAGCGGCGACCTCACGCACCGGAAGCTGGTGCCCGCCTTATATAATCTTTACCTGGACAAATACATGCCGGAGAAGTTCCGCATCATCTGCGTTGGCAGAACGGCATATACCAACACTGAGTTCCGCAAGTATACGAGGGAAGGCATAGAGCAGCACTCGCGGCGAAAGGACTGCACTAAGATCGCGTGGAAAGATTTTTCACCATCCGTCGAATACATGCGCGGCGACCTTTCGGAGGAAAAGGCCTACAAGGCTTTTGCAGCCCGCAACAAAAAGCTGGAGGATGAGTGGGATGAAAAAGCCGTTGTCATCTACTATATGTCCGTTGCGCCGCAGATGATTTCCGGCATAGCCGAAAAGCTGCATCGTGCCGGGCTTACCAGGGATGCCACGCGTTCGCGCATGGTGTTTGAAAAGCCTTTCGGCCATGACCTGCCCAGTGCCCGCGAGCTGGACCTCCAGTTGGCCCGCCTCTTCAAGGAACAGCAGATCTACCGCATCGATCATTACCTGGGAAAAGAAACCGTTCAGAACATACTGGCCTTCCGTTTTGCCAATGCACTGTTTGAGCCTATATGGAATTCCAACTACATAGACCATATCCAGATAACGGCCGCGGAAACCCTGGGCGTTGAAGGCCGGGGAAGCTACTATGAAGGAGCAGGCGCGCTGCGCGATATGGTGCAGAACCACATACTTCAGTTGCTTTGCATGATTGCCATGGAAGCGCCGGTGAGCTTTAACGCCGATGAAGTAAGGAACAAGAAGCTGGACGTGCTGATGGCCATCCGTAAATGGAAAAAAGCCGATGTGCACCGAAATGCCGTTCGCGGGCAGTACAGCGGCGGATGGGTAAAGGGACAGGAGCATAAAAGCTATCGCGAAGAAAAGAACGTAAAACCCGATTCTGCCGTTGAAACTTTTGCCGCAGCTAAATTTTTCGTGGACAACTGGCGCTGGAAAGACGTTCCTTTTTACGTACGCACCGGCAAGTTCATGCAGGCCAAGTCAACATTGATAACGGTAGAATTCAAGGCGGCGCCGCAGTTCTCCTTTCCCGACGAGGCGGGTGAAACATGGCGTGCCAACCGTCTCACTCTTTCGATCTCTCCCGGGATGGACATACGCCTGCGCTTCCAGGCCAAGCAGCCCGGCCCGCATATGATCCTTCGTCCCGTTGACATGGTGTTTTCCTATTCCGACGCTTACGGCGGAGAGGACAAGCAGCCCGAAGCATACGAAACCTTATTGCAGGACGTAATTGAAGGCGATCCCACCCTGTTCATGCGTGCCGACCAGGTGGAAGCCGCCTGGGAGGTTATCCAGCCCATCATCGATGTCTGGTCTTCCCGCCCACCCATTGATTTCCCCAACTACAGTCCCGGCTCCTGGGGCCCCGAAGACGCCGAAGCCCTGATTGCCAGGGACGGACGGAATTGGGTGAGCCTGCCGGAGTAGATTACCGATAAGAGACGACCGACCACCGACAACAGCCCTCGGTCACCGGTTATCGGTCGTCGGTCGTCTCTTATCGGTTAACGGTCATCGGTCATCGTCCCAGGCATGTTTTTTATACTGATACCAAAAACATTCGTATGCGCTGGATAGGCAGGAGACAAAGCTCGAACGTGGAAGACCGTCGTGGAATGGGCGGACCGGCCCTGGTTGGTGGCGGTATTTTAGGCGTGATTGCCTTATTGGTAAATTTCCTGATGGGCGGCAATGCCGATGTTTCGCAGTTGCCCCTGCCGGGACAAAGCCAGGGAAATAACCGTCAGCTTTCACCGGCGGAGCAGGCACGGGAGGATTCCATGGCCATGTTCGTAAAAGTGGTGCTGGCGGAAACAGAGGATGTATGGAACCAGCAGTTTCCCGATCAAACCGGCCAACCCTACCAGGAGCCCACGCTGGTGCTCTTCTCCGGCTCGGTACAATCCGCCTGCGGCGGCGCCAGCGCGGCCACCGGCCCCTTCTATTGCCCCGGCGATTACAAGCTCTATATCGACCTTTCGTTTTACGACGACCTGCAGAACCGTTTTGGGGCGCCTGGGGATTTTGCCATGGCTTACGTGGTGGCCCACGAAGTGGGGCATCATCTTCAAACCCTTATGGGCACATCGGAAAAAATGAACCGCATGCGCGGGCAG
>DASWNB010000416.1:0-3619 GCA_036399455.1 Flavisolibacter sp.
GAATGGTTCACTTCAACGCAGGCGGGGCTCTCCACTTCCGGCGTTTATACGGTCAACGCTTCGCGAAACGATACTTTTTACGTAGCCCTTCATTCCGGTGCCTGCAATATCCGCGATACGCTCAGCTGCATAGTGGAGGTAAGCACCCGCCCCAACCTCGTCCTGTCAAAATCCGGCGATCGGGATTGCTTTACCCGCCAGGTGCAGTTGACGGCCACGGGCGCCGACAGCTCTTCCTGGAGCCCATCGCAGTTCATCAGCGATCCTTCGGCGCCCAACCCGGTGGTGAACCCGGAGTCCACTACCTGGTACGTGGTGAGGGCCCGCAAGGGGGAATGCGTAGTGACCGATTCGGTGCAGGTGCTGGTGAACTACAGCGCAGGTGCGGGAGGGCCTTTTCACATACCCAGCGCCTTCACGCCCAACAACGACGGCCTGAATGACTGCTTCGGGCTGCAGCACTGGCCGCCCTCCTCAACTTTTGAGCTGAGCATCTATAATCGCTGGGGTGAAAGGATATTCCATACCACAGATAGTCGGAAATGCTGGAACGGCATCTACAAAGGCATGCTTCAACCGATAGGCACCTACGTGTACCAGGTGAAAACCAAAAGCACCTGCAGCGATGGTGTGGTGTACCTGAAAGGATTGGTGAATTTGATACGATAAGTTCGTGAATCGTGAATCGTCAATCGTGAATCGTCAATCGTGAATGGTCAATGGTGAATGGTGAATAGGCCATTTATGGCGGACGAGGCTTTCCTTTAGCTTGGCCTTTAATTCTCAATATTCAATGCTCAACAATCAATTCTCAAGTGGCTCCGCAACGAGGAAATATATTTGAATTGAGCATTGGTATGAGTAAAATAACTGGCTGCTAACGAAAAGCAGTGTGCTTCTTAAACGACCCATTCACCATTCACAATTCACCATTCACGAATACCTCCTTACTTTTGTCCAAAACAGCAAGAAGGGAATGAAAAAAGCGCTGATCACAGGCATTACCGGCCAGGATGGAGCCTACCTGGCAGAACTGCTGCTGGACAAAGGATACGAAGTACACGGCATCAAGCGGAGGACTTCACTCATCAATACCCAAAGGATCGACCACATTTACCAGGACCCGCACGAACGCAACCTGCGGCTCATCCTGCACTACGGCGACCTGTCCGATGCCACCAACATCATCCGCATCATCCAGGAGGTGCAGCCCGACGAAATCTATAACCTCGGCGCCATGAGCCACGTGCAGGTGAGCTTCGAGGAGCCGGAATATTCCGGCAACGTGGACGGACTGGGAACCCTGAGAGTGCTGGAAGCCATACGCATCCTGGGACTGGAAAAAAAGACCCGCTTCTACCAGGCATCCACCTCGGAGCTTTACGGCAAGGTGCAGGAGATACCTCAAACTGAAAACACGCCTTTCTACCCGCGTTCTCCCTACGCAGTGGCCAAGCTTTATGCCTACTGGATCACCGTGAACTACCGCGAAGCCTACGGCATGTACGCCTGCAACGGCATTCTATTCAACCATGAAAGCCCGCTGCGCGGCGAAACCTTCGTTACCCGCAAGATCACCAGGGGCGTGGCGGAAATCGTGCTGGGATTGAAAGACCGGCTCTGGCTCGGCAACCTCAATGCGCAACGCGACTGGGGCCATGCAAAAGATTACGTGGAAGCCATGTGGCTCATGCTCCAGCAACCCGAAGCCGAAGATTTTGTCATTGCCACCGGCATTACCACTGCCGTACGCGATTTTGTAAAGCTGGCCTTTGCACAGGCTGGCGTGGAGGTGGAGTTTGAAGGAACAGGGGAGAAGGAGAAAGGCCGCATAACGGCCGTTCACAATGCGGAATGCAAGCTGGCCGTGAACGATATAGTAGTGGAAGTGGACAAGCGCTATTTCCGCCCCACCGAAGTGGAGATACTTATCGGCGATGCCACTAAAGCAAAGGAAAAGCTTGGCTGGACGCCGCGGTACACCCTGGAAGAACTGGCCAGGGAAATGGTGGAAGCAGACCTGAAGCACTTCCAGAAAGAACTGTTGTTAAAAGAATCCGGATACCGTCCGATGAACCAATACGAATAATGGAACAGGAAAGTAAAATTTACGTGGCCGGGCACCGCGGCATGGTGGGCTCAGCCATCGTGCGCAGGCTGAGGCAGGAAGGATACCGTGAGATCGTCACCCGCCCTTCTTCGGAGCTGGACCTTCGCAGCCAGCAGGCAGTTAACGCTTTTTTTGAAGCAGAAAAGCCGCAGTATGTTTTCCTGGCCGCCGCCAGGGTGGGCGGCATCCTGGCTAATAATACCTATAGGGCCGAGTTCCTTTACGACAACCTGCTCATAGAAGCCAACATCATCCACGCAGCATACCGCACGGGAGTAAAGAAACTCCTTTTTCTCGGCAGCTCCTGTATCTACCCCAAACTGGCGCCCCAGCCCATGAAAGAGGAATACCTGCTGACCGGCTTGCTGGAACCTACCAACGAGCCTTACGCTATTGCCAAGATAGCCGGTATTAAAATGTGCGAAGCCTACCGCGACCAGTACGGCTGCAATTTTATTTCAGCCATGCCTACCAACCTTTACGGCCAGGGCGACAATTACCACCCGCAGAACTCACACGTGCTTCCCGCCCTCATCCGCAGGTTCGACGAGGCAAAGCGCAACGGGCAGGAGGAGGTGGAGATATGGGGAACCGGAACGCCCATGCGCGAATTCATGTACGTTGACGACCTTGCAGACGGCTGCCTGCACCTGATGAACAACTACGACGGACGCCTGTTCATGAACATCGGGACGGGAGAGGAGGTGAGCATCAGGGAAGCGGCGGAAACGGTAAAGCAGGTGGTGGGATATGAAGGCTCCATCCGCTTCGACAGCTCAAAGCCCGACGGCACGCCCAGGAAGCTGATGGACAGCTCGAGGCTGCACGACACCGGGTGGAAGCACAGGATCTCGCTGAAAGAAGGATTGGAGATGGCCTACCGGTACTATCTTGAAGAGCAGTCGATCAGCCGTCCTTCTCCAGCACCGCGATAAGCTCCCCCGTAATGGCTCCCCGCGAATAAACCCTGATAAGGGGATCATTGTTTTTTATGTCGAGGTTCTTTTCCTGCATCCATCGCGTAAAGAGCGAGGACAGGTGCTGTTCGATCTGCGGCTGCATATTCCGTTCAAAGGTTTGCCCCGCCCCGCAGCGCTCTATGAGCATGGCCGATTCGGCGGTGCTCCTTGTGATGTTGATGATGGGTTTCTGCGCAGCCAGGTATTCGTACACTTTGCCGGGGATCACCATCTCTTCATCTTTGGTCACGGGATTTACAAGCAGCAGCACGGTGGATTTGAGCAGGTAGCGGATGGATTCCTTATGCGGAACATAACCGATTTCCTCCAGTATGTGCCCGAGCCCGGATTTGAATATATAATTCTTTATTCCCTCCGAAAGCACGCCTACGAAGCGCAGCTTCACCGGGATACCGGGGTTCTGCTGCAAGGCATTCTTCAAGGCGTCTATGAAAGCTTCGGGATGATAAAAATCGGCAATGCTGCCCGCATAGGTGATGACGAATTCGCTTTGCCCGCCGCCCGTTTCTTTCCGGGTGAACAGGTCTTC
>DASWNB010000417.1:0-3712 GCA_036399455.1 Flavisolibacter sp.
CAGCCGTTCAGCTCAAGGATGCCGCCAAGATCCAGAGTGGTTCAAAAGAGCCGAACCGTGCCAAGGTAGGCAAGGTGACCTGGGATCAGGTTGAAGAGATCGCCAAGGACAAAATGCCCGACCTGAACGCGTTCACCCTCGACAGCGCCATGAAAATGGTTGCCGGTACAGCCCGCAGCATGGGTCTCACCGTAGAGGGTACAGCTCCCTGGGAAAAATAACCAATGATGTCCCGCCGAAGGCGGGAGAATTTGAACAACTTATTAAAACGAATCAGACAATGGCATTCATTCCTAAAAAAAGAAAAGCGGCAAACGCAAAGGTCGATGGAAGCAAGACTTATACCCTGAAAGATGCTTCCTCCATGGTAAAGGATATCTCTACCTGCAAATTCGACGCGTCTGTTGACCTTCATATCCGTTTGGGCGTAGATCCCAAAAAAGCCGACCAGGCTATCCGCGGTACCGTTACCCTTCCCCACGGCACCGGTAAAACAAAGAAAGTGTTGGTGCTTTGCGGCCCCGAACAGGAAGCTGCCGCCAAAGGCGCCGGCGCCGATTTCGTAGGCCTCGATGAATATGTTCAGAAGATCGAAGGCGGCTGGACAGATGTGGACGTGATCATCGCCACACCGGCCGTGATGCCCAAGATCGGACGCCTTGGTAAGATCCTCGGTCCCCGTAACCTGATGCCCAACCCCAAAACAGGCACCGTTACCAATGATGTGGCCGGAGCAGTGAACGAAGTGAAAGGTGGTAAGATCGCCTTCAAGGTGGACAAGGCCGGCATCATCCACGCATCTGTCGGACGTGTTTCCTTTACGCCCGAGAAGATCGCCGAGAACAGCCAGGAGTTCATCAACGCCATCATGAGGGCCAAGCCCGCCACTGCGAAAGGTACCTACCTCAAGGGCCTGACCATGGCCAGCACCATGAGCCCCGGCATTTCCATCGACACAAAAAGCTTTGTTCATTAATAAGGGTGATTGATTCACCAATCATCTAAAACTTACTATCATGACTAAAGAACAAAAGAATGAAGTTATAGAAGCGCTGAAGGAGAAATTCTCCCAGTACAACAACTTCTATGTGACCAATACTGAAGCCCTTTCCGTAGCCCAGATCACCAAGCTGCGCCGCATCTGCTTCGACAAGCAGGTGGAAATGAAAGTGGCCAAGAACACCCTTATCAGGAAAGCACTGGAATCACTCGGCGAAGACCGTTATTCCAACGTGTTCGAATCACTCAACGGGGTGACCGCGCTGATGTTCTCCGAGAACCCTAAGGAGCCCGCTCTTATCCTGAGCGACTTCCGCAGGAACAGCAAGGCTGAGCTGCCCGCACTGAAAGCTGCCTTTATCGACGGCGACGTATTTGCCGGCGACAACCAGCTCCAGGCGCTGACCACCCTGAAGAGCAAGCAGGACCTCATCGGCGATGTTATCGCCCTGCTCCAGTCTCCCGCCAAGACCGTCATCTCCGCCCTCAACGCAGGCGGCAAGCTGGCGAGCCTTGTCAAGGCCCTGGAAGAAAGAGGCGAAGCGCAAGCGTAAGATGGCTGATAGCTTATGGCTGTTAGCTATTAGCCAACAGCCAGTAGCCAACAGCTTCAAAATATACCTACGTCTTCGGGTAAAAGTGAAGACAATTAATAACCATTCCGCCGGAGTCGGTAGACTGTGAAGGCGGTTTTTAAAAGTAAAACAATGGCAGATCTGAAAGCATTTGCAGAACAACTGGTAAACTTATCAGTAAAAGACGTAAACGAATTAGCCCGCATCCTGAAGGATGAGTATGGCATTGAGCCTGCAGCTGCTGCTGTAGCTGTTGCTGCCGGCCCCGCTGCCGGTGGTGGTGCTCCCGCCGCTGAAGAGAAGACTTCCTTCAACGTAGTCCTGAAAGCCGCCGGCCCCAACAAGCTGAACGTGGTTAAGATCGTGAAGGACCTGACCGGCCTGGGCCTGAAAGAAGCCAAGGAACTGGTAGATGGCGCTCCCAAGCCTGTAAAAGAAGGCGTGGACAAGGCTACTGCCGAAGACCTCGCTGGCAAGCTGAAAGAAGCTGGTGCCGAAGTGGAAATCGCTTAATTCGTTTTTCCAACGTATACATGAGCCCTGCCTTTTGGCGGGGCTTTTTGTTGCGGAGACGGATGACCGATGACGGATGACCGATAACCGATGACCGATGACCGATAACCGATAACCGATGACCGATGACCGATCACCGATAACCGATAACCCAAGTCTTAAGCCCTAAGCCTTATACCTTCTACCGATTCCTAATTCCCAATTCCTGCTACCCCTTGCCTTCCGCCTTCTACCTTACAACCCTAAATACGGCTTCATCTTCTCAAATGCTGCTTCGTCTATCAAGCTGATCTTCTTTAGTTCCTCAAGGCTATGGAATCTTCCGTGCTGTTGCCTGTATGCAACAATCGCTTTCGCCAGGTTCCACCTGATGTAGGGATGCGATTTCAGTTCATCCACTGTTGCCGTGTTGATGCTGAGCTTTTTTACAGGCCTGTTGTCCAATACCAGGTAGGGTTTGATCTTCTGGAAAACAGAATCTGCAAGGCCGTAAGTCTCCGCCACCTGGTCTGCTGAATAAAAGCCGCCGAGCTTATCGCGGAAAGAAGTGATGCGGAAAGCCAGTTTGCTGCCGATGCCTGGCAGGGCGATAAAGGCGGAAGTATCGGCTGTGTTGATGTTTACAGGTGCTGTTCTTCTTTCCGGCTTTGGTGTTTCCCGGCTAGATGATGGCGTGAAGTGCTGCTGCTGGGCTGCTATGCTGATATGATCTTTTACCCGCTCATAAAAGCCGGGAGGTAAGCCCCACACTTTTTGCAGGTCCGGTGCCTGGTGGAAACGGCCGCCCTTGTTCCGGTAGTTCATGATGGTACGGACCGTACGGGAGGGCAGGCCCAGCCGCTGCCAGCCTTCGGCCGGAAGTGTGTTGGGATCGAAAGAGAAAAGCTCGCCGGGCTTGTAGGTTTCCTGCGGGGCCTGTTCCGGTATCCCGGGAGAATAGCTGCTGTAGGAAGGCTCATCTGCCTCCTGTGCTTCCCGGTGTTGTAAGCTGTCTAATGCCTGTGACAATCCGGGGCTTCGGCTGATGGGAAACTGGTGAGGTGAGTGTGAATAAAAATAAGGCAGGAAACAGACAAGCAGAACCAGGCACAGCAGCGAAACAATACCGATGCGGTCACGGCGAGAAAAGCGTAGGTAGTCGCTGAAAAACTTCTTTCCAAACATGCGGGAAAGCTACCATGTATTAAAGGAATCAAAAAGTTTTATGGCTCAGTCTTTGATGGGAGGAAAAACTTGTTGGTGTGGGTTAAATCCGTACTTTTGCAGTCCTTTAGTTTTGGCCAAAAACATTTTGACGTCTCAAATCTTGCTTAAATAGCTGAATTTCAGTGGTTTTTATTTTTTTAGAATAAAGGCCTGAAATCGATTTGTCGTCAATCAACAAAAAACCGGTTTTTAATCATATGCCTTCTACAACACTTCAAAGGATCAATTTCGGAAAGATCCAGCACTTAGCCGAAACCCCTGATCTTCTGGCAGTTCAGATCCAATCGTTCAAGGAGTTCTTCCAGCTAGAAACTACCCCAGACAAAAGAAACATTGAGGGCCTCTTCCGTGTGTTCAAGGAAAACTTTCCTATCACGGATACCCGCAACATCTTCGTCCTGGAATTCCTGGATTATTTC
>DASWNB010000418.1:0-2210 GCA_036399455.1 Flavisolibacter sp.
TTAACCGCCAGGACGCAAAGACGCCAGGATATTTCACGCACCTGTCCCACACAGGCGGACAGTCTCAAAGAAGTAAAGCTTCTACCGTTTTACTTCCCTCGCGTCTTAGCGTCCTGGCGGTTCATTCTCTCTTTGCGCTCCTTCGCGTGCTTTGCTCCTTTGTGATTATACCGGCAAAAGTCTATTATAAATGTCCAAAACTGTATTAACCAGATGAAAATCCTGCCGGAGCATTGCCTGGCGCGGATTTCACCCAAATTCCATGCAAATTAATGCGGCAAATCTGGAAGAAATTACCAATATTTACTCCGCAACACTAACTAACTAGCTACATGAGAAAAATACCTATTGCTCTCCTGCTGGCATGCACCTGCGCCGCCGGGTATGCCCAAGCCCCTAAATTCGGAAAAATTACCCCCGAAGACCTGAAGTTAACCGCCTATACCATCGACAGCACCGCCGAAGCCGTGGTGATCTCTGATTATGGAACGGCCAAGATAGAAGGGAACTCAAAGGGCTGGTTCTCCATCGTTTACAAACGCCACAGGAGGATGCACATCCTGAAAAAGAACGGCTACCGCCATGCCGATATATCCATTGACCTGTTCAACATAGGGCAGGACGAGGAAAAGCTCGACAAGCTGAATGCCGTGACCTACAACCTCGAAAACGGCCAGGTGGTGGAAACAAAGCTGGGAAAGGATGCCGTGTTCAAGGAAAAAAAGAACCGCAACTGGAACACCCGCAAGTTTACCTTTCCCAACGTAAAGGAAGGCTCCATCATCGAATACGAATACCAAATCACCTCCGACTTCCTGTCCAATTTCCCTTCCTGGTCCTTCCAGGACGAGATACCTGTCATATGGAGCGAATACCATGCTTCCATCCCGCAGTTCCTTTATTACTTTACGCAGACGCAGGGTTTCCAGAATATGGTAAAGGACGAGAAGTCGCGGGTTACGGATTTCGTGGTTGTGGAAACCGGCGGCACCGGCCGCTCGGAAACCTATCGCTTCAATTCAGGCATTACAGATTACAGTTGGATAATGAGGCAGGTGCCTGCCCTGAAGGTGGAATCTTTTGCCACTACTCCAAAGAATTATATTACAAAACTGGAATTCCAGCTTGCCGCCTTCCGCCCGCCGCTCACCTACAAGAACCTGGTTAAAAGCTGGGTGGAAACAACAAAACAGTTGATGGAAGAAGACGGCTTCGGCAAAGAGCTGAAAGAAGCGAACCGCTGGCTGGGCGATGTGATGAAGGACGTAGTGAAGGGCGCATCCACCGAAGAGGAGAAAGCAAAAAAGATATTTGCTTACGTGCGGGATAATTTCACCTGCACCAGCCACAACGACATATACGTGAACCAGTCGCTCAAAACCGTGTTTAAAAACAGGTCGGGCGGCGTTGCGGAGATCAATATGCTGCTGACCGCCATGCTGCGCCATGCAGGCATTCATGCCGAGCCCGTGCTGCTCAGCACCCGCGAGCACGGCTATGTGAATGAATCATATCCCAACCTGGACGATTACAATTACGTGATTTCGTCAGCTCTTGTGAACGGCAAGCCCTATACGCTGGATGCCAGCTTTTCCCGCCTGGGCTTTGGCAAGCTGCCGCAGGATTGCTACAACGGCTCTGGCAGGACCCTGAACGAGCAGGCAACGCTCCTGGCCCTCCATCCCGATTCGCTCAGGGAAAGGGAAGTATCCTTCATCATGATTAGAAACGACGAAAAAGGCCGCTGGACCGGCAGCGTGAAACAGTTGGAAGGCTATTTCGACTCTTACTCCATCCGCAACAAGATCAAGGACAAAGGAAAAGACGGGTTCTTTAAAGACATACAAAAATCTTTCGGAGCCGATATTACCATGACAAACGCTACCATAGATTCGCTCGACATCTACGAGGAGCCTGTGCAGTTGGCGTACGACTTTACCCTCAACAAGGAAGATGAGGACATCCTCTACATCAACCCCATGTTCGGTGAAGGCTACAAAGAGAACCCCTTTAAATCCGAGGAGCGCCTCTACCCCGTTGAAATGCCTTACGTGATCGACGAAGTGTACCTGCTGACCATGGAAGTTCCCGAAGGTTACGTGGTGGACGAGCTTCCCAAGCCTATGGTGGTGAAGCTGAACGAGAAAGACGATGCCATTTTCGAGTACAGGGTATCTCAATCCGGCAATACCATATCCCTGCATTCCAAG
>DASWNB010000419.1:0-5268 GCA_036399455.1 Flavisolibacter sp.
CTCCAGGCCGGCGCAGCGCACGGTAATGAACTTTATCCAGACCGCGCAGGGTTACATCACGGGCAAGAGTGCTGCTCCCGGCCAGCAGGAGGAAATCCTTTTGGTCCAGGCCGAAGGCGCCATCAACTCGGTGCTCTCCCGCATCAACAATTTCTACGAAACCCGCTGGAAAGCTTATCGCACCCAGGCCGAGTCCACGAAAATCCCGCTCTTCAAGGACTACAAGCCCATCCAATAGCTTTCAGTTAAGAAATAGTGATAAATCCCGCCTCCGGCGGGATTTTTTTGTTTACCGCCAAGGCGCGAAGACGCGAGGATTTCACGTCAGAATTGTAACGGGAAAGTTCACGCAAAGAAGCAAAGGAGAGAAGTACTTATACCATTTAGACATTAAACGCATTCCTGAATGTTTGCTGATAGAATTTGTTTCCACAAATGGATTGTATACTCTGAGGTGTAATGGCTTTGGTTAGTTCGGTCAACTTAGCCTGCAGGCTTTCCAGCGATTGATAAGCAGTCATGCTTATTCTGTCTTTCAGGTGGCGCCACATCTTTTCTGCCGGGTTGAGTTCGGGACTGTAAGGAGGCAGAAAGACAAAAGCTATGTTTGGAGGTATATTCAGTGCTTTAGCATGATGGAAAGCGCCATTGTCCAGAATGAGTATTTTGAATTCTCCGGGATTTTGGTTGGCCATGTGGTCAAGGAAAGCCTGGAAGGTCTGGCTATTGCAATGCGGCATCTCCAGCAACAGGCGGTCTCCTGTAATGGGAGAAAAAGCGCCAAACAGATACAAGTTGTCGAAGCGGTGCAGAAACGGGGCCACCGGCTTTATTCCTCTGGCGGTGATCATTCTTCTAAGGACCGTTAGCAACCCAAACCGGCTTTCATCTTGAAAATACAAATTGAGGCTGCTGCACCCGCTCACTTCAAATTTTACTTGAAGTGCCCTGAATTTTTCAAACAGGTTTTTTAAAAACCGCTTCGGCAGCGGGGGATTTCAGCACATGGCTTTTACGGCTTACTTTAAGCCTTCCACCATACTTTCGTTTCACATATTTGTTCACCGCATGATAGCCCATCTCGATGTTGAACTCCGTTAATAACCATTGCTGTATTTCAATGAAGCTGCGGAAACCTCCCTTAGGATCCTGAAGCCGTTGGGCCAATTGGCTTTCCGCCTGAGGGGTAATCTTTGCTTTGCGGTGGCCGCCACGGTTTTCAACAAGCAAGGCTTCAAGGCCGCCTGTTAAATACGCCCTGCGCCATTTTAGTACAGAGGCAGGTCCGGAACCGAGCAGGGAAGCCAGTTTGTCCTGGCTCAAGGAGCCCTGCTGCTTAATGATGATCAGCATTTGCAGCGCTTTGAACTTTGAAGGATGCTGCTTTTGATAAGACCGTAATTCAGCCACTGTTTCCGCAACGGATACTTGTAGAGGTTGTAGCATTACCAAATATACAAAATAGAAATCATTTTAAAGTCTAAAGGGTATTAGATCGCCAGTCGCCTCCTGCTTGCCTCTTGTCGGTTATCGATGGTCCCTGACCGGTTATCCTTTTCCTGCCGGAGGAAAAAGCTCCTACAGTTACAGAGTCTTCTTCTCCTTTCCCTCTGCGGCTTTCCGCGAAACCCTTAAGCCTTCTATAACATCTCCCGGCATGGAAAATGAACATATAGAACGCACTTAAAATCAAGGAAAAAGCTATGAAAAACAAAACTCTACTCTTTCTACTTTCCCTCTTCTTTGCAGGCGGCGTTATGGCCCAGAACAGCCGTATCGGCCAGCATGAATCCATATCTGCCTGGACCACACCCAAGTCGTCCTTCGCTACGGTGGAGGAAGGCCAGACAATAGCCCAGGAGATCATCGATGTAGTGGGACTGAAGCCTAATTTCGAGGTCAGGGCAGCAAATGTTCCCAACGCCGCAGCCGTGGCTTACGGCGGCAAGCGTTTTATACTTTACAATCCTAATTTTATTAACCAGTTGGTGAAGCAGACCGGCAGCAAATGGGCAGCCGTCAGCGTGCTGGCGCACGAGATCGGCCACCACCTGAACGGACACACCATCGCGGGTTCCGGCAGCCAGCCCGCTATTGAGCTTGAAGCCGACGAATTCTCGGGCTTTGTGCTGCGCAAGATGGGCGCCAGCCTTGCCGATGCCCAGGCAGCCATGAAGCTCCTGGCTACGGAAAAAGCCAGCAGGACGCATCCCGGCCAGGGCGACCGCCTTACATCCATCGCAAAAGGCTGGAACAACGCCGATGCGCAGATTACAGGCAAGCCCGTGGCCCGTACCACGCCCCAGGACAACCGCCGCCAGCAAACCACGGTAAGCACTCCACGTCCCGCTCCTTCAAGGAATACGGGAACGGCCTCCCAACCCGTGATTGCCGACAGGCAGATCATTGGCCAGGTACGTTTCAATGCCGATCCGGCCACCAATTACTATGTAACCACGCAGTACAACCTGGTGAGGGTAAACAATAACCGCCTGTCCGTGATAGGCAAGCTTACTACCCTCAACAGCAGGCAGTACCCCTACCTCATATACGACGAAGCCAATACGCAGCTTCTGGTAGATACCCGCGGCAACATTCTTACCCGCAACGGCCGCAAGGTAGGTACGTTAACGGCGAAAGGATAAGAGAAGGTAGAAGGTAAAAGGCGGAAGGTTCAAAATACGGGCTTCCTCCTTCTACCTTTTACCTTTCGCCTTCCCTGCCCATTCACGATTCACGCCCTATTCACCATTCACCCCCCCTCCACTGCTCAGTCGGCATAATTTTTTATTGGATATTTTAAAATAATCAGCCATGACCGCCCACAAGCACATTATCCTTTATGCCGAGGATGATCCGGACGACGTGCTTATAGTTAAACAAGCTTTTGAGCACTTTGACGGATCGATAGAAGTGATGGACCAGCCCAACGGAGTCCAGGCCCTCAGGTGCCTGGAGGAGCTGAACAGATCAGGCCTGCTTCCCTGCCTTATTATCCTTGACATGAACATGCCTGCCATGAACGGCCGCGAAACCCTGATAAAGATCCGCACGTCTCCCGAGTTCAGGCATATACCCGTAGTCATCTTCACCACTTCCTCCAGCAAAATGGACCAGG
The DNA here is from genome assembly GCA_036399455.1 of Flavisolibacter sp. Taxonomy (GTDB): domain Bacteria; phylum Bacteroidota; class Bacteroidia; order Chitinophagales; family Chitinophagaceae; genus Flavisolibacter. Next base: position 3,119 of record DASWNB010000419.1, read on the forward strand.
ATTTTGTAGCGCGATGGAGCGCTGATTTCATTACCAAACCTGTTCTTTATTCCGACCTTGAGATGCTGGCCAGGAACTTCGTGGAGCGCTGCGATTCCGAAATGAAGAAAAGAGCCTGAAGCCGCCATCATACCAAGAGAAAGCATTGCAGGCTGAGGATTTGAAGCGCATAGTATATTATTTTTTTCAATAATAAACAAGCCTTCCGTACTATAATTTAACTTCCCTTTCCGGCCTGTTGATTATTCAACAGGTTCCTTTACTTTTGTCGCAACTCAAAGGCAATGAAACTTTCTCATCTATCAGAGACGCTTAAAGGCTCGGAGATCGTAAAGCTTGGCGGGGAGATCCGTGAGCGGTTACGCAAGGGCGAACGCATATATAATTTTACCGTAGGCGATTTCGACCCCAATATCTTCCCCATTCCGCAGGATTTTGAAAACGAAATCGTGGATGCTTACCGCCACCATTATACCAACTATCCGCCCGCCGAAGGAAGCCTTGAGCTGCGCGAAGCCGTAGGCGCTTTCACCCGGCATTACCAGGGGCTGGATTATAATACAGATGAGGTGCTGATCGCCGCAGGCGGACGCCCCCTTATCTATTCCCTGTTCCGGGCCATCTGCGATGAAGATGATAAGGTCATCTATGCAGTGCCTTCCTGGAACAGCAACCACTACGTTACTTTGGTGGAAGGCGAGCATATCGTCATCGAGGCAAAGGCAGAGAACAATTTCATGCCTACGGCAGAAGATATACGCCCCTACATCAAGGATGCCACCCTTATATGCCTTTGCTCTCCCCAGAACCCCACGGGCACCACCTTCCGCCGCGAAGAGCTGGCCGCCATCTGCGACATGATCGTGGAGGAGAACAACCGCAGGAACGAAGGTGAAAAGAAGCTCTACGTGATGTTCGACCAGATGTACTGCCAACTGTGCTACGGCAGCATCCGCCACCACGACCCCGTTTCACTCAATCCGGCCATGCGTCCCTACACTATATTCATCGATGCCATCAGCAAGGTGTTTGCCGCTACCGGCGTGCGTGTAGGCTGGAGCCTGGGCCCCGCTCCCGTGCTCAATAAGATGAAAGCCATTCTTTCGCACGTAGGCGCCTGGGCACCAATGGCCGAGCAAAAAGCCCTAACCAATTTTTTGGGTAAGAAAGAGGCCATTGACAGCTTCCTGGCTCACTTTAAAAGCGAAGTAGAGGAAAGGCTGCGCCGCATTTATGAAGGCTTCATGCGCCTCAAGCAGCAGGGCCATCCCGTAGATGCCGTATCGCCCGAAGCCGCCATCTACCTGACTATAAAGCTGGACCTTGCAGGAAGGCAAACCGCCGACGGCAAAACACTTCAAACGCAGGAAGACGTAACCTCTTATTTCCTGTCGAATGCCAGCCTTGCTGTAGTTCCTTTTTATGCTTTTGGCGCAGCCCGTAATTCGCCGTGGTACCGCCTGAGCGTTGGCACCTGCAAGAAGGAAGAGATTGATGAAATGCTGGAGAAGCTTGAAGCTGCGCTTCAGGGAGTCCTGGTTTAACCACAAAGGCGCAAAGGAAAGACAAAGAAGGTTGCAAGCTCCCGCTTCGCCTGTACCACTTCTATTCAAGCTGGCAGCAAGCCTCTTTAAAGACTTAATTGATTTTGTACAAGAACTGCAAACCTACGGGTCGTAAAGCGACCTTCTTTGCGTTCTTTGCGTGAAAATTATTGCCTAATAAGGAGATGCTCAGAATGAGTGATGTACTCTTTGTGACCTTCGTGTCCTGGAGCCTTCGTGGTTAACCTGCACAAGAGGAAGGGCTTCAGACTTATGACTAAAGGCTTGGGACTAACTATCAGTTCTTATTGATAAGAAAATAAAACGGCTTCAGTTCGGTACGGCTGATAGCCTTGATGATGTGGCGGGCCTTGCCCGTAATTCGGTTGCGGGTCACCAGCTCATGCGCCCTGCAAAACTCTTCATTGCACTCCACGCGGACGAGTATCTGGTGCAGGCACTCCACCTGCTGCTGCAGAATGTCTTCGTTATATACATCCGCTTTATACAAGACCAACAGGTCGCGGTTGTAGTTCTTCATTACAAGCAATTTTTATATTCCTTTCGAGCCTGGACACCCGCAGTTTTTGCTGCTTTTGCCGTTAC
>DASWNB010000420.1:0-6536 GCA_036399455.1 Flavisolibacter sp.
TCCTCGCGTCTTCGCGTCCTGGCGGTTAATCCCTCCAAATCTTCTTTAAAAACCAAATGCCAATAAGCTGACCGGGAACAAGGCTTGCAGCTTGAAGCCAGCAGCTTGCCGCTTTTTGCTTAGTTTCCCTCCATGAAATCTCCACTGATGCTCCTTCTGCTCTCTGTTCTCCTCTTCTCGTGCAGCACCAATGAAACGGAGGAAGGGTTGGCGAAGGCAGGCGGTATGGCTGTTGTGTTTTATGGCGCACCGGGCGGCAGCGATGATATACTGGGACCGCAGAACAAGGTGGTGGAAGCAACAGATAAAAAGGCTATCCGGAAGCTGGCGGCCTTTGTTTCGGGTAAGGAAACGGGAAAAAAGAACTGTACGGCCGATGGCGCTGTCTTTTTTATCTACGATAAGAACACTTCGGTGAAGGTTGATTTCCATCTTCTCCCCGATTGCCGCTACTTCACCTACACCATCAACGGCCAGCCGCACACTACAGCCATGAGCCACGAAGCCGCCGATTTCCTGGAAGCGCTGAAGCAGGGACGAGCGTCTTATTAAGTAAGGCCTGATCTTCCATGCCGGTTTGCATTGAGCTTCAGGCCAGGAAGATCCTATCCTTCTTTTACTTCCCGGGTTCCTTTGAATGTTCGAGAAGGCTTTCTTTTCCGGTATTTCCGGCAAATCATAGCTAAAACCACAAACGGGCTTCAACCTTACTCAGGTATTTCCGGGTGGCGGGCTTGATAGGCCTCCTTTTCTCTGTTACCGGAATTCTCACAAGTTCCAGCCAGCTTTTAAAAAACAATCCTAAATGCGTTGGTGCGTTTCTCAGGTACTGAAAACTCCAAAGCACAAAAGTCGAAAGGAAATAAATGAAAGGCAGGTAGCGCCAGGCCACCTTGCTTTTGTTAATCCATTGCATCCGAAGCTTCTGATGATTTGCATGCCTGCCGGAAGGCGATTCTTTATGCTCAAGGGTAATTGAGCCATCGTATCCAATCGTGTAGCCGCAATCCAAAATACGGTAACACAAGTCGTATTCCTCCATTCCATAAAAGAAATTTTCGGGGAAAAGACCTGTCTGGGACAAAACAGAGCTTTTCATGATATTAGCTCCTCCCGAAAAATAGTACGTCAAAAATTGCGTTCTATCCTTATACTTATGGTATTTCTTGTGCGGGAAAGCTATTTCCTGGACTTCCTTGTTAGAGTAATACACAACACGCATAGTAATTATTGCAGTATTATGTGTTTTAAAGAGCGGCTGCTCAAACAGAAGCGAAGCTTTTAACAAGGCATCCGGCTGCGGGAATATCATGTCATCATCGACGGTCAACAGCAAGTCTCCTTTTGCAATTTTCATTAACTTATTCCGGCCCCTGGCAACTCCAAGATTACTATCCGAATCAATATACCTGGCTTTTATCTGAGGATGGGCATTTAAATATGAAACTACATCATTATACGACTCAGTTGACGCGTTGTTTAATATCAGGGTCTCTTCCAAAACACTATCGATACCTTCCTGTAAAGAGAGGCTTTTTAGAAAATCCAACAAGTCAGCGGCCCTGTTGTACGTAATAATTAAAATGGAAATTTTAGGCATCCTCAATATTAATTCCGGAAAAGTCTAATATACGTAGTCTTTATGATTTTTGTGCAACTCTGTACTTAGAGCAATTCATTGGCGCTCTTAGTGTAAGCTTGCCGCAGCTAACCCCAAACTTCAAACTCTCATTCTCTGCCTTTCACCTTTTACCTTCTCACCAATTCTTCCGTATATTATGGTTCGATCGATTTTGAAAAGAACATATTCACCCAGGTGCCCCTTGGCGTACCGGGAGCATACAAGGCCTTTTGGTATCGTGTTACCCATCTGCTCGAATTCCGCCAGGGCGATTACCAGGAAAAGGACATCCGGTTCACCTACAACAAGCAGGAATACCATTTCCGGATCAATCTGAACCGCAGGTAAAAACAATCTTCAACAACTATCCTTCTTCCGATTACGCGGCGCATTTCAACATGCCGCTCAGCCAGGAAGTCTACGGCTCGCTTATTCCGGCACTCAGGAAACATATCAAGGGACTAAGCACACGCCACTAAGAAAAGGAAATCGTACACCTAAAGAACCAAAAACCACAAACAAGAAACCAGGAACTCAATTAAATCTTGTCCAGCCTTTCCACCAGGTGGATTCGGGGCCTGCGGGAGCAATGGCGCCCCTGAAGTTAACCAAGGTGAAGAAGGGATCGCTCAGCTTGGGATCCGCAAAGCTGCCGCCGCTCACGATGGGCGCATAGCCGTTGCTTCCTGCAAACGGGGTGGGATCGGGAGAGCTGTAGTTGAAAGGCTGTATCAGCTTGGCATCGCTGTTATTGTTTACGATGGTGTTGCCGAAGAAGGGATTGGTGAACCAGGCCACTATGCCCGCATCGGTCATACCGGTGGGTGTGGGATTGGCCGAGTAGCGGATGGCTGCAGGACTTCCGGCGATAGTGGTGTTGCGGATACGCAGCGTGCTGTCGTTGATGTTCAGGTCTACCGCGCTGCCGTTCCTTGCATCGATATAAATGCCCGTGGGCCAGCCGAGGAATACGGAGTTGTAGATGGACTGGGCGCTGTTCCTCCTGATCTGTGCGCCGGCAAGAAAAAGGCTGTTGCCTGTATTGTTCGGCGTGGCCCTGGGACCGATGGCTGTGATGTTGGTGAACACGGCGCTGGTCTTTGGAAGGGCTGTGCCGCCGCTGGAGTTGTTATCGCTTTCAAAAGCTTCCGACTGTGAAATATCTGCAATGAGCGAATCGCGGATCACCAATCCGAACTGCACCTTTCCGCTGAAGCCGTTATCCGTGTCAAAATCATCATCCTGTGTTTTGTATGCTATCAGGTGCTTTGCATTTACGGTACCGCCGAACCATTCAAAAGCATCGTCCTTGGCATAGGTCACCTGTACGTTATCAATAACCGTCTTGCGGCCTACGGCAGCAAGAGTAAGGCTGTTGATCTCCTTGTCGGGCTGGAAAGCATAGCCCGCGTATTCGATGCGTACATACCGCAGCACGCCTGAGCTGTCGTTGTCGTCGGGACTAGTGCCGCCGCCTGCAAGCCCGTCGCTGTTGCCGTTGTTGATGCCCCCTTCTACCTCAAAAATTCCGGGGCCTCCGCCTGTGCCTGCAAAGGAGGTATTGATGCTGGCCTTTCCGCAGATCACTATGCCGCCCCAGTCGCCGGAGCGGGGTGTGGGCGATGAGGAAGTAAACACGATAGGACGGTCCTGTGTGCCGTCGGCAACCAGTTTGGCGCCGCGGGTAATTACCAGTGCAGCCACGTCGTTGCCTGTGTAAGAGCCCTGTACGGTTACGCCGGGTTCGACGGTGAGTGTTTTGTTGCCTACTATGTACACAACTCCCTGCATGATATAGTCGTTGCCCCTGCGGAGCGTCATGTTCGAATCGATGCGGCCTTTGAGGATGATGGTCTGTCCGCCGGTGCCGCCACCTGTGCCGCCGCCGTTACCGCCACCGGTTCCGCCGTCGCCATCTACTTCAATCTTGCGGCAGCCTGCGCCGGCGAGGGCCACCAGTGTAGCAAATAAGAGAAACTTTTTCATATCGTATTTCATTGATTTTTAGAAGAGCTGTTTAGAAATTATAGCCAAAGCTGATGTTTACCGAAGTGCCGTACTGCCTTACGAAACGAAGCGCATCGGAGGTCCTGTCCAGCTTCGTGTTGCCGTCCGTGTTCTGGTAGAAGTAAAGCTTACGGTTAAGCATGTCCGAAACATTCAGGCGCACCTCGCCTTTGTTCTTCAGGAGCTTCTTGGCCATCTGCAGGTCCAGGATGGGACGGGTCCCTTCCCAGATATCGGGGTAATCCTGGCCGCCGGCAAAGGCTATGCGCTTGCCGATCTGGTTGTACAGAAGGGTGATGTTCAGTCCCGGTGTGGGAGCATCGTACAGCAGCCCGAAGTTGAGCAGGTAGTTGGATTGCCCCTGGAGCGGACGGTCTATGTTCAGGCTTGCGTCATCGTCCTTTACACGGCTATGGATGAAGGATGCGTTGGAGAGGAAGGTGATGTTCTTCAGCGCCTCGGCGAAATCCAGCTTCCTGCGGAGCTCCAGCTCTACGCCGTAAGAAGTAGCCTCGTCGGGATTCTGGAAGTTGAAGGAGCTGGCGCCGCCTGCACCCAGGTTGAATACCTGCTCGATGGGCCTGTCGAATTTCTTGTAGAACACGCCAAGGGTCATCACTTCACCGGCCCTGGGATAAAGCTCGTAGCGCAGGTCGAGGTTGCTGATCTTGGTACGTTCCAGCGCGGGGTTGCCCTGCACGGAAGCGTTCAGGTCGAAATCATAATAGTTGAAATTGGCCAGCTCGCGGAACTCGGGACGCACCACTGTCTGCGAAGCGCTGACGCGGACGTTGTTGCGGCTGTTGACGCGGAAGTTCAGGTTAATGCCGGGCAGGTAGTCGATCACCTTGCTGTAGGTATGACGCGGGTCTGATTTCTTTACGCTGCCTACCAACTGGTCGTAATGCTCCACGCGAAGTCCCCACACCACACGCAGCAGGTCGGAGAACTGGTTGTCGAATTGCACGTAGCCGGCATTCAGGATGGTGTTGGCCACATAGCGGTAGAGGCTTCCCTTGATGGCATCAAAGGCAAATTTGTTGTCGCTGCCGGTGCCGAAGTTTTGGGGAGCAAATACCTGGCCTGGCGGAAGAAGCTTCAGGGATGGATTGTCCAGCGGCAGGTAAACCGAGAAGGGCTTGGCATCGAACAGGCGGTCCTTTACCTGGAAGAGGTAACCGCCTTTTACGGTCTGCTTATTCCCAAAGGCATCGAAGCCGTAGGAAAGGTCGCCGCCGGCGGTATAGATGTAGTCATTTAAAAACTGGTAAAAACGGTTGCCGCTTCTTTGCGAAAGCGTGTTGGAAAGCAGCAGGCGGTAAGGATCGTTGGGATCAACGCTGTTGCGGGTATAAACAAGGCGGCGCTGGTCGGGAATGTAGGAATCCAGTATGTTGAATGAGCCGTACCACTTCAGGCGCAGTCCCGTGCTTGTAAAATTGTGCTCACCGGTAAGCTGCGTGTTGTAGAAGGTGTTTTGCTTGAAGGACAGTTCATAACCCCTTACACTGTCGAACACGGCGCTGTTGCCCAGCTCAATGCCGCTACGGTTGGTGAAGTAATCGGTAGTGTTGATGTTGAACAGGTTCTTCCAGGAGATCTTGTTGTTGCTGTTGAACTGGTAGGTAAGATTACCCAGGGCTCCCAGAAGCACGTCCTGCGAGTAGCGGTCATCGGTGTAAGAGTAATCGGTAGTAAATACATCTCCACCCGGGAAGCTGTACCCGCTGTTGGTTGATTTCTGCCAGCGGTTGTTGCGGCTGTAGGTGATGGCAAGTATGCCGCCCAGCGCCTTGTTGTCGCGGAAGCGGGCATTAAAGCCTGCGCTGGCCTGGAAGGAAGCATTCAGCGGAGCGCTGCCGATCTCCGGCGACCATACATTCCGGAATTGCGTACCGATCGCCGTCTTCTGCGCAGGCGTAAGCGCATCGAACCTCGATTTGCTGGTGTAGGAAGAAGGCAGCTCGCGGGTGCCGTCATCAAATCCAACCCAGTCCCATTTGCCCCCCTGGTAAGTAAAAAAATCGTTTCCTATGGTTTGGGTGTTGAAGCCTGTGCCTGCCTGGATGGACAGGAAGTTGCGGGTTGGAATATCGCGGGTGTTTACCTGTATCAGTCCGCCTGCCCATTCGCCGGGCAGTTCGGGAACAAAGGCCTTGTTGATGATGATATTGTCGATCATGTTCGCGGGGAACAGGTCGAAGGAGAATGACTTCCTGTCTGCTTCGGTGCTGGACAGCAGCACGCCGTTGACCATTGCCTGGTTGTAGCGGTCGGCAAGTCCTCTTACAATAATGAAGCGGCCTTCCTGGAGGCTGGCGCCGGGAGTGCGCTTCAGCACTTCACCCGTATTACGGTCGGGGCTGCGGCGGATGGTTTCTGCGCTTACCACCTGCGCTACGGTATTGGTATTCTTCTGGAATTGAATCGCCGCATTTACCGTTTCGCGGGATGCGGTAGAGCGTGTAGCCGTTACGCGTATGCCGCCCAAGTCCTTGGCAACCGGCTGCAGCGTTACGTTCAATTCATTCAACTGTCCGCCCTTAACGGTCACATCGGAAACCTGCTTCTGCCCATAACCCACTGCGGAAAACTCGATGGTGTGATTACCCTCGGTAACGGAGAGCGAATACCTTCCCTCCACATCGGTAGCTGTTCCCGCCCCACTGCCGGACAGCTTCACCGAAACACCGGTAAGCGGCTCATTCTTTTCATTCACAACTTTACCGGAGAGCCTTAAGGATTGCGCCTGTACAAGCGTGGCGGTACAAAGTATAATTAGGAGAGAAACAATTCGCAGATACATCCGTGAAATTTCAGGCAAAGCAAGGCTGTCAATGTTATCGCTGGGTTACTCCAATGTTAAGGAATTGTAACTGAGGGAAGCTGTTGGCTGATAGCTGTTAGC
>DASWNB010000421.1:0-4172 GCA_036399455.1 Flavisolibacter sp.
AACTCATGTCTACCGCCAGCAGGGGGCTGAATTGCTCACTGATGGTGATGTTGGGCACCAGGAAGTAAGGCACGTAGTTGCCCGTAGCCGTATCGATGAACTCGGGGAAGCCTACATGGAAGGGATCCTGGAACAGCAGCGCCGTAGTGAAGCTGTTCATGCTCAGCGTACTGTTGTAGCCGTGCCGGACGGTGAAATTGGTGAATATCTTTTCCATGCCCTTCAACCTGCTCAGTCCCGTATAGGTGATGTTCCAGTTGGGCTTGGGCAGCATCCGTGCAAAAGGATTCGAGCGGAGCTTGGGGTTAGAATTCTTGATGAGGTCCACCTGGGTGGGGTCCTGGTCCGTATATGCGGCGAGGAAGGCGGGTATCAGCACATCCTGCGCATAGCGGCCGTAACCTTTTATATAGCCATCGGGAGTCTGGGGAGCGTTGGGGTCGACGTAAACGTTTTCCTTGCCCAGCCTTTGGGAGAGCAGGTTCCTGTTAGCCTCGAAACGCCTGAAGGTTTCCGATACCACGTTGGGATCGAATTTCTCGAACAGCGTCTGGTACGACAGGTAGCTGATGCTGAAGCTTCCGGTGGCGTAGGGATTATAGCGTCTCAGTCCGGAGTTGCTGCCGGTGTCCTTGTACAGTTCTGAATATTGCTTGTCGAAAGTGCGGTCGACGTTGATGTCTATGTTCAGGTCCCTGATGGGGCTTACACGTGCGGTGATGGTGATCCGCTGGTTATATCGCTGCTGTATGAGCGCATTGAAAAGCGAATCCCTCGACAGCAGTCCCTGGTTACCCAGGCCGTTGATGTCCGCCGTATCGGGCTGGAAGCCCAGCACATAACCCCAGCCGGGTTGATGGCTCCTGAAGTTCATGCCCAGCGCACGGGTGCTGTCCATATAACCGGGAAGCAGCGTACCCAGGTCTTCGTTGTACTGAACGTTTATCTGCTTAACGGATGTGAGCAGCCTGCCAAAGAAGCGAGGCACCGGTCCCACGTAAGGCATCCGGTTGGGATCTTTTTGCTGTTTCTTCGATGTATCCTGCTTATTGGATGCCGGGGGCTTGGGCGGCGGAACGTCGCTGTTGATGGCGCGCAGCAGCCTCCACTTGTTGTATAGTTGCTCCAGGTTCAGATCGCCGGTAATGTTGCGGGTCTGGCCGTTGATGAGGGTGTTGCCCTGCTCCCTTGCCAGCAGCGACGCGGCCACCCAGTCGTACTTGGCGGTATAGCTGGCGTTGATGTTGGTCCAGTCCAGCAGCGGGATCTTGGAAGTGGGCAGGTTGTACGACATAGTTACGTCGTGGTGGTAACGCGTGGTGCGTCCGCCCTTCCAGAAATTCTTCTTCACCTGTTCCTTTTTATCCTTTGTATCGAGACGGCCGAAGGGCTCGTCCACGCGGGCATTGTTCACCGCGTTGAAATCAAACAGGAGCGAACGGGTAAGGTTCCAGCGAACGGTATAGTAACGGTCGAAGTAGAAGAACTTGTCGTAGAACTCGGGCAGCTTGAACGAGGTGCCCACGTTGCGCGAACGCAGGGAGCCAAACTGGCGGAACACGTCGGCCTTGATGGACACTGCGGGCTTGTAGTTGAAGTTGAAGTCGCGAACAAGCGCCAGCCAGGGCGAACGGGATTTTATCACGTTTTTCAGCGGCTCCAGGTAGGTTTGCTGCGGCTGGTAGTTATAGGCGATGGCGCCCCTGGTGCGGCGGATGTCCTCCGATTCGATAATGGGGTTGGTCCTCTCCTGCTGCGTGAATGAGTAGTTCAGGTCGATGTTGGATATATCCCAGGGCTGCACCTTCTTGCCGTTGGTCTTGTTCTTCCGGACGGAAGTAAAGTTTACGGTCTTGATGGTGAACACGTCGATGGCGTCGGTGCGGATAGAATCCCTCATTCTCTTATCGCCGGCGTCGCGGAGCTTGTCCTTGAGTTTCAGGTCCAGGTCGTAGGGGTCGTATTCCGGTGTGCTGGAAGTGCGGCTGATACCCGCGTAAACCGGTATCTGTATAGCGGCCTGCTTCGGCAGCAGCTTGCCCATATCAAGGTTGGTGCTCAGGTCGAACTGGTAGAAGTCCTCGCGGCTCCGCTCGTTCACCCTTTGCTCCAGCGTTCCGAAGCCGGTGCTGCGAACGCTTCCGGTCAGGCTCAGGTTACCCAGGTCGGCCAGGCGGATGTCCACTCGGCCCAGGGCGGCATAGCCTCCCCTTTCGTCAAGCTTCGACAGGCGCAGCTCGTTGAACCATACCTCGGTACAGGCCAGCTCGGGACCCTGGTTTTCCACACCCAGCATCATACCCCTTACTTCGCCCAGGTTGGGATTACCCATGATGGCGATCACGCGGCCATCAGGCATCCGCCTGCTGTAGTATTTCGAGGGATTAGGATTGGCGCTGCTGTTACGCTCCGTCTTGATAGCAGTCAGTTGCTTCAGGTCGAAGTCGAGGTTGTTCTCGGCGGGCCATATGATCAGGGAGTCCCTTGAGGTGGTATGAGGCGTGACATTCAGCGGTATTCTTATCTCGTAGTAGTTGCTCACGAAGTCGTTACCGATACGGATAATGGCGTTCAGGTCCTTGTCCTCAAGCTGGCCGTTAACCACGCTTTCGGCATGGATGAACATGGACAGGCGGCCGTACTGGCGCAGGTCGAGGTTCATGGTTTTGAATACGCCGCGGGAAGTGGAGCGGGGCAGGTCGCACACACGCAGGCTGAGCGACTGCTCGTTCTGGAGCAGTTGCACGTTGTTGTTGCTGATCTGCTGCTGGCGCTCGATGCCGGGAGGCTGCACGTAGTTCACCGGCTGGCGCTGGTCGTTCTCCTCGATGTTCACGGCCAGGACGTCCTGCGAAACGGGATCGGCGGCAGGAAGCTGGCGGTACATGCCGGTGGTATCTATTACATAATCAAATTTCCTCCACTGGTTGCGGATAAGCTCGAGCTTGCCAAAGCGCAGCACCACCGCCGTATCCTCGAAGCCAGTCAGGAACATGCGGATGAAGCGGATGGATTTAAAATCGGGTATGTTGCCCACCTTGGCCTGGTAGTCTTTTACGGGGATGCGGAACAGGTACCAGTTTTCTTCCCTGCTGCTGCCGTCGGACAGGCGTACGGACACGCGGCGCTTGTCGGTGATCAGCGGGTTGGTCTGGGGTGTCATGTTCGGCTTCAGCTCCACGCGGTACTGGAAGTATTCTTCTACTTCATTTAATGTATTGTCGCGGTTCAGCTCTTCCTGGTCGGGATAGAGAGTAAAGGCGTTGGTAAAGTCGTCGCCGGAGGAGGCCACGGGTGAGTTGCCGTGGGGGTTGTTGATGTTTTTATAGCGCTCCAGTATGCCGGCCTGCGCCTGGTCGTACGAAGGATCGCGGTAGCCCCTGAAGTTGTCGGCGGAGGGGTCGGACTGAGCCCTTGTGAAAACAGGGTGCGAGGAGCCGTAAATGGCGGAAAGCTGTGCCAGGTAGGGAGCGAATTTGCGCTGCTCGGCAGTATCGGTCAATCCGTCGAAGCCCACGTCCTGGAAGGGCCTGTCGGCGGGATCGTTGCTGAAGGCGTTGGTCACCTGGATCGGGTTCCTCGGAACCTGCCCCCAGGCGGTTTCATCTACCGGCGAGTTGATGGTGGGCGTGGGCAGGCCGTTCTCGTACAGGCGCTTGCCGTCGCGCAGCACATCTTCCGAAATATTACCAAGGTTGAAATACAGCTCACCACCGGGGCTGGAGTTGTTTTCTATAAAAGGATCCTGGAGCCAGAACTCGATAAACTCGATGTTGCTGGTTTCAAAGTCGGTCTGGTCGATATTGCGCATGATGCCGCCCCAGGCCCTGCGGGGCTGGGTAAGGCTGCCGTTGGTGCCGAGGCTTGTCTGGAAGTTATACGGTCCCTTTTCACGGGGGTAGAATGCCATGTCGAAAGTGGTCAGGAGCGCCTGTCCCAGGTCGGTGGTGCGCTGGGGGAAGATCTCCGACTGGAACACCTGGCGGGTCTGGGGCCTTTCAATTTCCCGGAGGAAATTGGGCATGTTCCGCAGCGGGTTGTTCGGGTTCCTCCGCTCCTGGAGCACCGGCTCGATGTTGTACCAGGCAATCTTGGCGCGGTTGTAATTGCTTTGCAGGTTGTTCTGCAGCGCGGCTTCGGGGAAGAGAATGTTGCCGTTCCGGTCCGGCGAG
>DASWNB010000422.1:0-2104 GCA_036399455.1 Flavisolibacter sp.
GAAGGGCGGACAGCATGTACCGCACCAGCACCTGGCAGCCGCAGCTCCTGTACATTGAAGCGGTATATCATATAAAGGAGAGGGAAGACAGTGTGGCCAAATCCATCCTCCAGACCCTGATAGCCCAAAACCCCAACGAGCCGCTGGCCCGCAAGGCGCAGAACATGATACAGGTGCTCAACCGCCGCCGCGAGATAGAAGAAGAACTGACCAACCTGCAGATAGAAAGGCCGGTAGATACCACTACACGTACTTCCAACCCCGTTGTGCAGAACCCTGTGCCGGTGAGAAGGGATACGATAGCAGCGAACCAGCCCCGGAACGTGCCACCCGTCACGCCGCCCCAGCCCCGGAAAGATACCGTGGCCGCCCAGCCTCCCGTTCGTACCGCCTTCACCTGGAAGCCCAATGACCGCTTCTATGCCGTGGTGGTGCTGAACAAGGTGGATAAGGTGTTTGGAAATGAAACCCGCACCGCCTTTTTCCGCTATCACCGCGAAAGGCTCCCAACCCAGACCCTGGACCTCCAGTTGCTGGACCTGACGCCGGAATACAAGCTGCTGCTGATCGGCGACTTTGCTACGGCGCAGGAAGCCGTGGATTATGTGCAGAAGGCAAAGCCGTTTGCCGTTACCGAGGTCATTCCCTGGCTGAAGCAGGACAAGTACTTCTTTACCATCATCTCCCCCGCCAACCTGGAGGTACTGAAGGCCAACCCTGACCCGGCTCTTTACCGTAAATTTTTGGAGCAAAACTTGCCGGTTAAATTTTAACCTTCTGTTACCCCCGATTTTTTAGCTTTGAGGCGGTAATACGGAACCTAATTTCTTCTTATCCATGAATAAAAAAACAAAAGCGGCGGCTACTAAGGCCCCCGCGAAAAAGAGTCCTGTTCGTAAGGCTGTGCGCATCTTCTGGATCGTTCTGGCAAGCGGCTTCGGGCTGTTCATGCTGGTGGTGATCATGGCCATGCTGGGAGTATTCGGCAAGCTGCCCTCCCTCAAGGAACTGGAAAACCCAAGCATACTCCAATCATCCGAAGTATATGCAGCCGACGGTACGCTGATGGGCAAGTACTACCGCGAACGCGGTAACCGCAGCAACGTAAGCTACCGCGACATATCCAAGCACGTTATCAACGCACTTATAGCCACCGAAGACGAACGCTTCCACGACCACTCCGGCATCGACGTAAAATCAACCATGCGTGCCGTGGTGCTGCTGGGCCGCGAAGGCGGCGGCTCCACCATCACCCAGCAGTTGGCCAAAACCCTGCTGGACCAGGGCAGCAAGAACATGCCTGCCCGGGTGATGGAAAAATTCAAGGAATACATTGTAGCCATCCGCCTCGAAAGGAACTTTACAAAAGAAGAAATAGTAGCGCTGTACCTGAACGCAGTGCCTTACGGCGATAACATCTACGGCATCCGCAACGCTTCGCGTACCTTCTTCCAGAAAGAGCCCGACCGCCTGAACATAGAGGAAGCCGCCCTGCTGATAGGCATGCTGAAAGGCAACTATATCTACAACCCCCGCGTAAATCCCAAGGCCGCCAAGGACCGCCGCAACGTGGTGCTGTCGCAGATGGAAAAGAACGGCTATATCACTTCCGCCGAAGCCGAGCGCCTCAAGGCCCTCCCCATCAAGACCAACTACAAAAAGCTGGACGAGAACACGGGCTATGCCCCCTATTTCCGTGAAGTGCTGAAGGACGAAGTAAAAGCCGCCCTTAAGGACATGACCAATCCGGATACGGACGAACCTTTTGATATTTACGACGACGGCCTGAGGATCTATACCACCATCAACCCCAAAATGCAGCAGTATGCCGAGGAAGCAGTGGCCCAGCAGATGCCCATGCTCCAGCGTGCCCTGAACAACCAGCGCAACGTCAAGACCGGCAGCGTATGGAAAGGCCACGATGACATACTGGACAAATACATTCAGAACAGCGACCGCTGGAGACACCTGAAGGAAGAAGGCCTGTCCGAGGACGAGATCAGGAAGACCTTCAAGCAAAAAGTGCAGATGAAGGTGTTTGCCTGGAACGCCAAGCGGGAAACCGATACGGTAATGACGCCCCTCGACTCCATCAAGTACCACC
>DASWNB010000423.1:0-7603 GCA_036399455.1 Flavisolibacter sp.
GCTTGCTTTGCCGTTGAGCCGGCTGCGCATCCGGGCAAGCGGCAGTGATGCAGGACATAATGGGTTGAAAAGCATACAGGAAGCGCTGGGAACCACACAGTACCCCAGGCTCCGCTTCGGTATCGGCAACAACTATCCAAAAGGGAGGCAGGCCGATTTTGTGCTGAGCAAATGGCTTAAAGAAGAAGAGCCCGTTGTGAAGCTCAAGATTGAAAAATGTATCGAAGCGATTGAAAGCTTTGCTACAGTAGGACTCGCCGCGACAATGAACAATATCAATAATGTGGAAATTACGTTTGACAAGTAAGAGTATTTATTTACTTTAGCACACCAACACACCAATTTCCCAAAAAGCTAAGTCCAAAATCTTCTGCAAAACCATAAATATTATGGGATAAAACAGCCCTATGAGTAAGTATCCCTTTGTATTTACAATATAAACAACCAACCTCTGTATGAAGATTTTTTGCGTAGGACGTAATTATGCAGACCATGCCAAGGAGTTAGGCAGTGATGTACCAGACGAGCCGGTGATTTTCATGAAGCCCAAGAGCGCTTTGCTTCAGCCACATACACCTTTTTATTATCCCGAATTCACCAACGAGCTTCATTACGAATGCGAGCTTGTATTGCGTATCTCCAAGAATGGGAAGTACATACAGGAAAAATTCGCTAATAAATATTACGATGCCATCACTGTAGGCATCGACTTCACTGCCCGGGACCTGCAGAACGAATTGAAGGCAAAAGGCCTCCCATGGGAAAAAGCCAAGGCCTGGGACAACTCGGCCGTTGTAGGCAAATGGGTTCCGATGGCAAATATCAAGAACAGGAAGGAGATCAACTTTGGCTTGTACAAGAACAAAGAACTGGTACAGCAGGCTAACTGCAACCAGATGATCTTCAACTTCGATTACCTCATTTCCTACATTTCCAATTTCTTCTCCGTCAACATCGGCGACCTCGTATTTACCGGCACTCCCGCCGGCGTAGGCGAGATCGTTGTAGGCGATGAGATAGAAGGATTCATGGAGGAAGAAAGCTTGTTAACACTGGACGTTAAATAAAAAGCTCACTGCTTGTCAGAAAGGCCATCCGCTTATGCGTGATGGCTTTTTTGTTTGGGGCCGATGACCGTTAAGCGTTAACCGATGACCGATGAGAGACTAACCGCCAGGACGCAAAGACGCAAGGATTGCACTAAGACATCGGTGGTCGGTTGTCTCTTATCGGTTATCCACTTGCAGCCTCTTTCTCGCAACTCGTAGCTCATTACTCGCAGCTTCTCTCTAATTTTGCCCCTCAATGGATCACAACCTGTTATTGCTTGCTTACCGCATGATGTGCTGTGCCCGCATCATGGCAGAAACCTATGAAGCCAACCGTGCTATTACCAAGTACGTTCATTCAACTTCCCGCGGACACGAAGCCATACAACTCGCCACCGCCTTCAACCTCAAACCACAGGACTGGGTAAGTCCCTACTACCGCGACGAAAGCCTGCTGCTGGGTATGGGCTGGTCGCCGTATGAGCTGATGCTTCAGCTTCTTACAAAGGCTGATGATCCGTTCAGCGGGGGCAGAAGCTATTACGCACATCCCAATACAAACGCGGACGATCGTCCGAAGATCATACACCAGAGCAGCGCCACCGGCATGCAGGCCATCCCTACTACCGGTGTAGCACAGGGCCTCAGCTACCTCGAACAGCTTTCATCGCGTAAAGGCCAATTGCCCGGCGATCTTCCCGTAGTGGTATGCTCCTTTGGGGATGCAAGTGTTACGGAAGGAGAAGTGAGCGAAGCCTTCCAGTTTGCCGTTCTCAGGCAGCTACCGGTGATTTACCTTGTGCAGGACAATGAATGGGGCATTTCCGTTACGGCCGAAGAAGGCCGCGCCATGGATGCCTACGAATACGCTGAAGGCTTCAAGGGAATGAACCGCATAAGGGTGGACGGCACCGATCTGTTTTCCAGCTACGACACCATGCGCAAGGTTATAGGCCATGTACGCCAGCACCGCAAGCCCTGGCTGGTGCACGCCAAAACCTGCCTGCTCAACCACCACACAAGCGGCGTACGCAAGGAATTTTACCGTAGCGGGGAAGACCTTGCAAAGCACGCCTCCGGCGATCCCCTTCCCCGCCTCCGCCAGGCTCTCCTTGGGCAGTTCACAGAGCAGCAGTTAAAGCAGGTGGAAGATGAAGTAGCGCTAGACATCCGCCAGCAATTCGAAAGGGCTGTTGCCGCCGCCGAACCCGATCCGGCTACCGTAGCCGAACACGTGTTTGTGCCTACCCCGGTAACGGAAGAAAAAGGGGAGAGAAGTCCCGCCGGCGGGAACAAGGTCATCATGGTGGATGCTGCCCTCTTTGCCATCCGCGAACTCATGGAAGACCACGAAGAATGCATTTTATATGGGCAGGATGTGGGAAAAAGACTGGGCGGCGTGTTCCGCGAAGCCGCTACCTTAGGCGAACGCTTTGGCGATCACCGCGTGTTCAACACACCCATCCAGGAGGCTTACATCATCGGCTCCACCGTTGGACTGAGCGCTGTGGGTGTGCGTCCGATCGTGGAAGTGCAGTTTGGTGATTACATCTACCCGGGTTTTAACCAGCTCGTTACAGAAATTTCCAAATCCTGCTACCTGACCTGCGGCAAGTTTCCCGTGTCCACCATCATTCGTGTGCCTGTTGGCGCCTACGGCGGGGGCGGACCCTACCACAGCGGCAGCGTCGAATCTACCCTGCTCACCATCAAAGGCATTAAGATAGCCTATCCTTCCAACGCCGCTGATATGAAAGGCCTCATGAAGGCAGCCTACTACGACCCCAATCCTGTTGTGATGCTGGAGCATAAAGGCCTTTACTGGAGCAAGGTACCGGGAACCGAAGGTGCAAAGACCATCGAGCCCTCGCGTGATTACATCCTTCCTTTTGGCAAGGGCAACATAGTATTAAAGGCTGATGAGAAGCTGGTCCGCAACGGCGAATCTGTTTGTATCATCACTTACGGAATGGGTGTTTACTGGGCCAAAGCAGCTGCCCGCGAGTTTCCCGGCCAGGTAGAAATAATCGATCTCCGTACGCTTTTTCCCCTGGATGAAGACCTTGTTTTCTCCACCGTAAAAAAGCACGGCAAATGCCTTGTGCTTACCGAGGAGCAGCAGAATAACTCCTTCTGCGAAGCGCTGGCCGGCCGCATCTCGAAAGCCTGCTTCCAATTTCTCGATGCTCCCGTGGAAGTCTTCGGCGCGCTCAACCTTCCCGCCGTTCCACTCAACACCGGCCTCGAAGCCGCCATGCTGCCGAATGCAGGTAAGGTGGTGACGGTTTTGAAAGAACTTTTGAGCTATTGACCGCCAGGACGCCAGGACGCGAGAGGTTAATAATCACCAAGAGAGGCCGCCTTTTTGCGTTCCTTCGCTCCCTTCACGTTCTTTGCGGTTAAGTCAAGACTCCAGACCTGGGTGTAAAGTTGCCGTCCGCACATGAAACACTTGACGTATGAGGAATTGAATGATACCTTGGTTACAGAAAGTAAAAACATGAAGTCGAGCATCCGCAAATTTGTATTAAGAACCGGTTTTGCCGCCGTTCTCATGACTTGTCTTTCACTGGCTGTAAAATGCCATGCGCAGGTAATCAAAGTTCATATTTACCCTTCAGCCGTCAACCTCGTTCCTGAAGGAATTACTGCTGATAACAGGACAGGCAAAATTTATGTGAGCAGCATAGCGCAGCAGAAAATTGTAGTGATCGGCCAGTCGGGGCTTGTTTCCGATTTCATCCCCGGCAATACTGAAGGTTTCGGCGAAGGCCTGGGTATGAAGGTAGACGCCAGGAAGAATATCCTTTGGGCACTGTCAAATAAAAGGAAAGAGAATCTCTTTACCTCGATGATCCACGGATTTGATTTGAAAACCGGGAAAGTCCTGAACCGGTTTGTCCTGCAGGATACTATACCGCACCTGTTCAATGACCTGGTTATTCATGAAACAGGTGAACTTCTGATTACGGACACCTATGCCAGCATCCTATATAAGTATGCCCCTGCAACCAGGGAGCTTACCGAGTGGATACCGGCTGGTAAATTTCAGTATCCAAACGGGATAACCTCAGGAGGCAGGAAAGACCTTTATATTGCCACCTACGGCAACGGCATCCTGCATATAGATCTGCAAACAAGGAAAATACAGCCACTGCCGGGGTTCAAAGATTCCTCCTACGCTTTTGGGCTGGATGGACTGGTTTACCGGGATGGAGCGCTATTCGGGGTCTACAACGCAAAGGAATATAATACCAACGCGGTTATAAGATACAACCTGGACAGGTCCGGTAAATTGATCGTAAGCGAAACAGTGCTGGACAGCGGCAACCTAAATTTTAAAGACCCAACAACGGCGGTAATACTAAATGATGTTCTGTACGTCATTGCAAATAGCCACCTGGACCAGTTTAACCGGAATAAGGAAACGGTGCAGGGCATTGAAAAAGCATTATCGCCGCTTACGCTGCTCTTATATCCTATTAAAGACCGGTAAATAAAAAAGATTATTATTAACCGCCAGGACGCAAAGACGCGAGGGTATTTCACGCCAAGACGCAAAGGAAAGACAAAGAAGTGGTCGTTTGAACTACAGTTTTTCCCTTTGTGTTCCTTTTGGGTGTTCCTACGTGTCCTTAACTATGAGCCTCAGGAGACGCAAAGAAGGTCGCAGGCTCCCGCAGAGATTCAAGGAGCTTGCGGCCTTCCCTGCGCCCTTCGCGCCTTGTGCGAGACCAGTGGGTGGGATATCCTCGCGTCTTCGCGTCCTGGCGGTTAAGCAAAACAAATCTCCTTTCCAAAGTAACGTATGCTCAATTGCCGTACGTGCACAAGCCAACAGCTATCAGCTCACAGCTATCAGCTTCCCTAAAACGGATACCCAATCGCCAGGTTATAAATAACATTCTCTCTTCGCCAGGCTTTTTCGTTGAAGCGGATCTGGTTAATCACCCATGGATTATCCTCCCAGGGCTTGCGGAGCGGGAAGGCTACGTCGAGGCGGATGACGAAGATCTGGATGTCAACCCTCAGGCCTACGCCTGCGCCAATAGCCAGTTGCTTCATGAAGTCCTTTGTAAAATGTGATCCGGGACGCGTAGTGTCTACATTTTTGAGCCAGGTGTTGCCTGCGTCTATGAAGACGGCGCCATAGAGCGGACCGCTGATGTGCGGCCTGAATTCGGAGTTCAGCTCCAGCTTAAGATCGCCGGTTTGGTCAGGGAGGAAGCCGGTGGTGTCCGGGAAGGTGTAGCTGCCCAGCAGTGAGCGGCTCCGGAAGGCCCTGATGCTGTTGTTGCCGCCCGAGAAGAACTGCTTCACGTAAGGTATGCGCCGCGAGTTGCCATAGGGGAGGCCATAGCCCACGATAACGCGGTTGGCCCAGGTGGAGTTCAGCCCCATGCGGCGGTAATAGCGTCCATCGGTTTCCAGCTTTATATATTGGTCGAAGAGTGCGCCGAAGATGCGCTGTCCCTTTCCTTTGGACACATCGGCGCCCATGAACAGGCCCGCCAGGTTGCCGGAAAGGTCTACCAGCCCGTTGAAGTAGAAGGAGTTTGTCTTGCGCACATCCGTCACCATGTCCGAATAGTTGTACTGGTAGGTAGTGCCCAGGATAAACTGCGAGTCGATGATATTTTCCAGGTAGGGATACTTGAGGATGCTGTCGCGGTATTCCTTCGTTACATTGATCGGCTGTACATAGTTGATGGATATGGGGAAGAACTCGTGGTTCTTCTTGATGCTTTCTTTCCAGGTATAGCCGAAGCCAAAGCGGAAGGAGTTGAGCGTGTACAGCTTGCGGCGGTTCAGAACGTCGTAACCCAGGCGCACGTTGGTGCGGGGCACGTAGCCACCCCTGGTACGGATGTCCGTCAACGGAACAAAGAAACGGGGTATCAGCAGGTTGGCCTCTGCGCCGCTGCGGTAAACATTATAGCCTTTGAAGTTTCCTCCAAACTGTACCTCCGTTCCTGCGTAGGCGGTGATGCCCAGGTGTTCACCCGCCCCGAATATATTCCTGTGCGACCAGCCCACGTTTACCTGCGAACCATTCAGGTTGTTGGTCTTTGTAGTGGCCAGCACTTCGCCGCGGAGCGATTTGCGGGGGAGGGGAGTAAGGTAGTAGAAGGCATCAAGCTTGCCTACGCTGTCCGTTACGGGCTCAAAGCGGTTCCTCACAAACCTGAACTCGTTCAGGTTGATAAGGCGGCTGAGGGTAAGGTTATGGTCGGTGCGGTTGTAAATATCGCCGGGCGAAAACTGCATAGCCTGCGCAAACATTTTTGGCTTGAAAATGCGGCGGCGGTCTATGAGATGGTAGCCTTCGAAAAGCTGGGCATTGGCCACACTGGTATCCTGCTGCTCGGCATTGATGCGGTAGTTGCTGTAGATGTAAACGTTGCCTATGCGGTACTGCTCGCGGGCATTATCGGGTGTCTCGGGCTTTATCACCACCTGCATGTCCACAAGGTTGCCTCCAACCGTGGTGTCCGTTCTTACCAGCAGGTATTCTGGACTGAAATAGAAGAAGCCTCTTTCCTTCAGGTATGCATCTATACGCGTCCGTTCGCCCTTGATAACATCGAGGTCGAAGGGGTTGTCTTTTTTCAGAAGGCTGGCTTCGGCGCTTTGCTGTATGGTACTGGTCAGCGTGCTGCTGTCCGTCACAAACACCACGGAGTTGATATGGTACTGGTGACCGGCATTGGCGGTATAAATGGCCTTGGCCTTTTTCTTTTTCACCGTAGTATCGGCTTCCACGTTGGCCCTGAAGAAACCCTTGTTCTCCAGGTGGCTCTGGAGGATCTTCTGGTTTGCATCCAGGTCAACACTGCTCAGCAGCACCGGCGGCTCGCCCAACTGGTTGCGCAGGCGGCCGAAAAGGGAATTTGGCTTGGCTTTGCGGAACAGGTTGTAAAATCCCAGCTTGATGGGAATGCCCAGGAAGCGGGTGTTGGGACGCGGGCGGGTGAGGCCCTGCAGGTCGGAGCGGTGGACCTTTTTTTCTTTGACGGTAAGGCCTTCCGCATTCAACTTTACTTCGGCGCCCGTGTACAGGCTTTCCCCTTCGGGAAGGTGCTTCGTTGTGCTGCAGGCAGCCAGGAGGAAAATGGTCAGGAATAAAAAACTATGGTGCCTTTGTACCTTCATTCGTCTGAGTATTTTGATTTTCAGCCTTTCTTTTTTCTTCTTCGGCCTTCTGCTGTTCTTTTTCAGCCTTTCTCTGTTCACGTTTTACTTTTCTTGCCTGGAATATCTGGCGGAAGCGGTTGTAATCCACCGAAATACTGAAGCCCAGTCCTGATTCAATTACATAACCATCCACCATGCCTTCGTATTCATTTCTGCGGTAGAACCGGAGCATGTACCGTCCATCGCGGCTCAGTTGGTAGTTTACCGAAATATTCTCCGCTATGTTGCTCGACCGCTGCTGCGTTTGCTGTGCGCCTTCCAGCATAAAGTTGCTGCCCACGGTAATGGTAAGGCGGTCATTCAGCAGGCGCTTGCTCAGGCCCACGTTAAGGTTGGTCTGTGTGCGGCGTTGTCCCGTG
>DASWNB010000424.1:0-3086 GCA_036399455.1 Flavisolibacter sp.
CTACCAGCTTTTCAACGGCGGCGGCAATTTCTTCGGGAGCAATGTATTTGAGCCTGCGCGAAGAAGGAGGCAGTTCGCTGCGGTTGCGGATGGGCGGCTTGTTCATGTCCGCGGACCAGAAGAATTCGCCCTTCTGCTTTATGGAGCCGCTTCCTTCGGCAAAACGGGCGGCAAGCTTCAACTGTTCGCGGATGCGGGGGCCGATACGGGTAACACCGGCGGCTTCCACTATGCGGCGGGCCAGCTCGTCGAAGTGGATGGGGCTTTCCACCTTCACCACCTCGGCTACCCAGCCGGCCAGCTTGCCTACGGGATGGAGATGCACTTCCTTGCCGGCCAGTTCTTTTGGCAGTACGGCAGTCTGATACAGCGGGATGGCGTCCTTGGCTTCTTCAATGGGCTCGCGGACCAGGAAGGTGCCTGTTTCCACATCGTCTTCTTCAGCATCCCTTTGAACCGTTTGCTTCAGTGCGCTGTCGATGGCTTCCACCACCCGCTTCAGCTCGCGTTCTTCATTGCGAAACCAGTCCGTACTCCAGATGCGGTGCAGCCGCCAGCCGATGCCTTCCAGCACCTGCTGGCGCAGGCGGTCGCGGTCACGGGCGGAGCGGGCCGAATGATAGGCCGAGCCATCGCATTCTATACCTAATACATAACGCCCGGGATGTGCCGGGTCAACGATGGCCAGGTCAAGATAGAAGCCCTTGGAGCCTACCTGCCGGTGCACGGTATAACCCAGCGCGATAAGCCTGCGGGCCACGGCTTCCTCAAAAGGACTGCCCGGTTCCCTGCCGCTTTCCTTAGGCAGGTCGATATAGCCGTGCTGCGCAAACTGAAGGAAGCTTTTCAACACACGAACGCCATAGCTCCTGGTGCGGTCCAGGTCAATATCATCGGAGGTGAGATTGGTAAATACTTCGCAGCGCTGGCGGGCACGGGTAATAAGTACGTTCAGCCTTTTTTCCCCTCCGTCGTTATTCAGCGGACCGAAAGACATGCTCACGACGCCTTCGGCATCGCGGCCATAGCCGATGGAGATAAAGATCACATCCCGTTCGTCGCCCTGCACGTTTTCCAGGTTCTTTACAAAAAAGGGTTCGTGTGCATGGCTGTTGAAGAAGGGCTCCAGGTCAGGGTGGGCTTTACGCTTCAGTTCCAGGGCATCCTGTATGGCCTGGCGCTGGGCGGTGCTGAAGGCGGCTACGCCCAGGCTAAGCTTCGGGTGCTGTCGTGCGTGCTCAATCACGGCGTCGGCTACAGCAGCGGCCTCGCCGGGATTGGTCCTGGTCTTACCCCTGTCGTAAGCTGTACCCGGCAGGTGGTGGAAGGCAAGACCCATGCGGCTGCGTGAGCCGGGACTGGGAAACACCACCAGCCGGTTTTCGTAAAATTCGTGGTTGGATAAAGTAATGAGCGATTCGTGGCGGCTGCGGTAGTGCCAGCGGAGCATGCGTTGCCAGGCGCCCTGCGCATCGCAGAGTCCCAGGATGGAGGGCATATCGGCCGTAACGCTTTCCTCTTCTTCGGTGTCTCGGGCCAGCGAGTCAAAAAAGGCTGTTGGCGGCAACTGCTTGCTGTCGCCCACCACAACCAATTGCTTTCCGCGGAGCAGGGCGCCCAATGCTTCCACCGGGCGCACCTGGCTCGCTTCGTCAAATATCACCAGGTCGAAAGAAAGGGAGCCGGGCGGAAGAAAGTTGGCAATGGAGAGAGGGCTCATCATGAATACCGGCTTTATAGCCTGTATGGCATGACCGGCCTGCTGTACCAGCTTGCGGATAGGCAGGTGCCGGGCTTTCTTGTTGAACTCACCGCGAAGTACGGTCATCTGCCCGCCGCCCTGAAGGTCTGGAAAGGCTTCCCAGTGGCGAAGGGCTGCTTTTGCGCGGTTGTATTGCAGGCTGAGTGTGTCGGTTCTTTTAAACTGGCGGATCACCTCCTCGTGCGAGGAACGCTCGAATTTCCAAAGCGGCGGACGGTCGGTGACGGCCTGCTGCAACAGGTGCTCGTACCAGGTTTTGCGAAGGGCGGAGCGGAGCAGGTCCTTTGCCTCAGGCCAGTGCGTGGCGGCGTCGGACAGGCATTGCAACTGCTCTTCTGCGGCCTTGCGGGCCAGGTTGTTCCAGGAGGCGGCAAGATGTATTTCGGGGAGCTTTTGCTGCCAGGTATCCAGCAGCCAAAGCTGGGTGGAAAAAGGCTGGTGCAGTAGTGAACCGCCGCTAAAGCGTCGTGGCTCATCCAGCATCAAACGTGTGGATAGCTCCTGGAGGGTTTTGCCGTGCCCGCTCAGTTCTTCCAGCAACTGGCGGTGCCGGTCGGCGGCTACGGAAGGGTCCTCGTGGCGTGCCAGGTAAGACAGCAGCTCACGGGGCACAGCGCCCTGGCTGACCTGGCGGTGCACTTCGGACAAATAGGAAGCTACGGTTTGCAGGACGGCCCAGTCGGAGCGGTTCTTCTGCCAGCCGCCGCCAAAAAGCCATCTTGCCACTTCCTCTCCTTCCGCCAGCGATTTAGTGAGGCGCTTAGCTTCCAGTATGGCATCGGCATATTTTATCTTTTCGGCGTTGTCCTTAGGCGGCGCATCTTTCAGCACGGCTTTCAGCCTTCCGTTGGCGCTGCGCCAGGAGCCGATAAGGAATTTGTACCATTTGCTTCCATGCTCTATAAAGGCCTGCCGCAGTTCCAGTGCGTCGGCGTCCCAGGCTTCGGGGAGAAATATGCTTTCGTACTCCCGGTGCAGTTCTGATAATCTCTGCCCGGATTGCAGCAGCTCGTCTATCTCCGCCCTGCGCGAAAACCAGTCGGCTTTTTCAAGGGCTGTATCGCGGAGGCCGGGCTGTCCGGCTGCCAGTTGTACCACGGATGCAAGTGCCAGAGCCTGTTCGCGGTTAGATGGAAGAGCAAGCCCCATGTGGGTTGCGGTTCCGGAGGCGGTATTTTCCAGCGAGCGAACGGCTTCGGCGGCCTTTCGCAGCAGTTGGGATAATTCTTCCTGCTCGTGCGGCAGCACTACGCTCAATCCAATGCCCCAGAAGGCCAGTTGTGCGGGAACGCCGGTATCTTTCAGTCTTGCCTGTATTCTCTCC
>DASWNB010000425.1:0-2994 GCA_036399455.1 Flavisolibacter sp.
CCAGGAAGTGAGCGAAATCCTTGTCCGTGTACCTGCCGCATCCTTCCACAATATTGAGCGGCACAGACAACGCTGCCCGCAAAAGCTGTGAGGTAAGCACGTAACGCTCCTCTGCCGGAAATTTCCTTACAACGTCCTTCCTGATGTGCATATACAACTCGTGTGATTGCTTCCACACTTCCAATTTCTTATAATCTCTCATAACTTATGTTTGAGAGAAAATACATCGCACATCACTCACCTCACTGTGTCTTTTCACAAAATTCCGTGCCCTTTTTCCCAACTCCTCGGGCCCCTACCCTTCACCTTTTTGCCCTTCACCTCCTACTCTCTTTCGCCCTTCGCCCTCTACCTTCCACCTCCATACCCTGAATTAAAAAAATCCTGCCTTCAACTTTAATCCTGCACTTTCATCAAGCCCGAACATCAGGTTCATGTTTTGAACCGCCTGGCCTGAAGCGCCCTTCAGCAGGTTGTCTATGGCTGAATGAACTACAAGTTTGCTGCCGACCTTTTCCAATTGTATCACACATTTGTTGGTGTTCACTACCTGCTTCATGAAAATGGCTTCCCGGCTTACGATGGTGAAGGGGTGGCCTTCATAAAATTTTTCGTACAGATCCACCAGTTCTTCCGGCTTTTGTTCGCTGGAGATCATGGAGCTTATGAAGATACCCCGGGTGAAATCGCCGCGCCAGGGCACAAAGTTGATCTCGGCGTTGCCGCCCAACTGCAGCATCGACTGGCTGATCTCCTTAAGGTGCTGGTGGCTGAGTGTTTTATAAGCCTGTATGTTGCTGGCCCTCCAACTGAAGTGCGAAGTGGGCGAAAGACCCTGTCCTGCGCCGGTGGAGCCGGTGATGCCTGTGGCATTTACTTCATTCAGCAGCCCGGCCTTTGCCAGCGGCAGCAATCCAAGCTGGATGGCAGTAGCAAAACATCCAGGGTTGGCAATATTGAAAGCCTGGCGCAACTCCTCCCTGTTCAGTTCCGGAAGGCCGTAAACAAAGCTGCGGCCGCCAATGATGGAAGAATCTTTCAGGCGGAAATCCTGCGAAAGATCGATTACGCGGATGGATTCATCCACTCCTTCCGACTCCAGGAATTTCCTTGCTTCGCCGTGACCTACGCAAAGGAACAGCACATCCACCCCGCCCTTCTCCTTCCAGAAAGATTCGCCGGTAAAGAACAGCCCGGTTTCGCCAATCAGATCCTGGTGCACGGAATGAACCGGCTTGCCCGCATTGCTGCGGCTGTGGATGTGGGCGATGGTTACATCGGGGTGATTGATAAGCAAACGTATCAGTTCGCCACCCGTATAACCGGCCCCGCCGATGATGCCTGCTTGTAGTTTCATGTTGTTGAATTAGGATTAGAGGGACTAACCGCAAAGACGCAAGGAAAACAACTTGCCGAAAGTATTCTCGCGTAATGCGTCCTGGCGGTTAATCCTTCGTTCCTTCACTTACCTGATGATAAATCGCTGTCTGGTTGCCGAATATCTTGCTGAAGCCCCTTACATCCTCACCCGTCCAGCCGCTGTTCATTTCGCCGTAACGGCCGAATTTGCTGCTCATGAGGTCGAAGGGCGATTCGATGCCGGTGACCTGGAAACGGTAGGGCATGAGCTGTACAAATACTTCGCCGGATACGTGCTCCTGGGAGTTCTGAAGGAAGGCTTCTATGTCGCGCATCACGGGATCGAGTATCTGTCCTTCATGGAGCCAGTTGCCGTAGAACTGCGCCAGTTGGTCCTTCCAGTTCAATTGCCACTTTGTGAGCACGTGCTTTTCCAATGCATGGTGAGCCTTGATGATAACCATCGGCGCAGCCGCTTCAAATCCAACCCTGCCTTTAATACCGATGATGGTATCGCCTACGTGTATGTCGCGGCCGATGCCGTAAGGGCCGGCCAGTTCCTGTACATGGGCAATGGCTTCCGAAGGATGGCCAAAGCTTTTATCATTCACCTGCCTGAGTT
This sequence comes from Flavisolibacter sp., assembly GCA_036399455.1. Taxonomy (GTDB): domain Bacteria; phylum Bacteroidota; class Bacteroidia; order Chitinophagales; family Chitinophagaceae; genus Flavisolibacter. Next base: position 1,982 of record DASWNB010000425.1, read on the forward strand.
CGCCTTTTTCAAAGACAAGGCGCAGCTCTTCGCTGCCGGTTTTAGTTACCTGCGTTGGCCAGGCTTCCTCGGGCAGCATGCCTTTGGAGGAAAGGGTTTCTTTACCGCCTACCGAAGTGCCCCAGAGGCCTTTGTTGATGGAGTAAACCGCCTTGGCAAAATTCATCTCCACGTTCTTGCTTTTCAGGTAGTCGATCTCCTGTTCGCGGCTGAGACGCAGGTCGCGGATGGGAGTAAGGATTTGCACGCCGGGGATCATGATGTGGAAGATCATGTCGAAGCGCACCTGGTCGTTGCCGGCGCCGGTGCTGCCGTGGGCCACGGCGGGGGCGTCCGTTTTTTTTACGTGCTCCGCTATGTGAAGGGCCTGCATCAGCCTTTCGGCGCTTACACTCAGGGGATAGGTGTTGTTCTTGAGCACATTGCCGTAAATAAGGTAGCGGATGATGCGCTCGTAATAAGATTCGATGGCGTGCACCGTGGTGTGGCTTTTCACCCCCAGTTTATAGGCATGGGCCTCTATTTGGGCCAACTCTTCCCCAGTGAAGCCGCCGGTGTTTACGATGATGCTGTGCACTTCGTAGCCCAGCTCTTCGCCTAAATATTTTACGCAATAGGAAGTATCCAAACCGCCGCTAAACCCCAGCACGATCTTCTTGCCCGCAACTCCGCCCTGCGGCGCCGCCTGATTTGTTTCTGTGGTCTTGTGCATCTCCTGGTGAAATGGCTTTTTAGAAGTGGAAAAGATTGAATATGGACATCTTCAGTTTACGGTTGGCGTTCCTGTCGGGTTTCTTGAACCTCTTGAGAAATTTGCTCTGCTTGATCTTCAGCAGACGCTCGTAAACCTTTGATTTTTTTGTGAAGTGCTGGCTGGTCTCTTCGGGCTCGTAATGGTCCTTGGGGTCGTACAGCATGGCCGTGCAGAGACAGTTTTTTCTTTCCTTGCTCATCAGTATGTCGAAGTTGATGCAGCTCTTGCAGCCGGCCCAGAACTTTTCATCCTGCGTAAG
>DASWNB010000426.1:0-3647 GCA_036399455.1 Flavisolibacter sp.
GCTAACAGCCAACAGCTATCAGCCAACAGCTTCTCCTAAAATAATTTGGCCGCCCACAAACACTCCACTAGCTTTGTAGACTAATGAGCAAACCGATTGGCATTTTTTACGAACACCCTGAATGGTTCAGGAGGCTGTTCAGCACCCTGGACAGACGAGAGCTGGCTTATGAAAAACTCCATGCAGGCTTTCACAGCTTCAACCCATTGGACCTGGCGGCACGGTACAGCGTTGTGCTCAACCGCATCTCGTCCTCTTCTTACCTGAGGGGGCATGGGCAGAGCATATTTTATGCAAAGGCCTTTATCGCTTACCTGGAGCAGGCCGGTGTGCGGGTGATCAATGGCTCGAAAGCTACTGAAATAGAAACTTCAAAGGCCCTGCAGCTTCTCCTGCTGCAAAGGCTTGGACTGAAATATCCCAAAACGATCGTCGTCAACCATGTCTCGCAGATATTGGATGCCGCCGGGCAGCTTCAATTTCCGATTGCCGTGAAACCCAACATCGGCGGAGCGGGAGCAGGCATCATCCGCTTCGATACGCCGGCAGGACTGGAAGAGGCGCTGGAAAGCGATTCCATCAGGCTGGGAATAGACGAGACAGGACTGGTACAGGAATTCATCCCGGCACGCGGCGGTCATATTAACCGGGTAGAAACGCTTAACGGCAAATTCCTTTATGCGATCAAAGTGTTTACTACGGGAGAAAGCTTTAACCTCTGTCCCGCCGAGATCTGCCAGGTGCCCGCACCGCAGGAGCAGTCAGGCGATCTATGCTTAACTACGGCCACGAAGAAGGGCCTGAAGGTGGAAGCCTTTACGCCTCCGGCGCAGGTGATCGAATCCGTGGAGCGCATAGTAAAGGAAGCAGGGATAGACGTGGGCGGAATCGAATACATGATCGATGACCGCAACGGCGATGTGCTTTACTACGACATCAACGCGCTGTCCAACTTTATTGCCGATGCGGAGAACGTGATCGGCTTTGATCCTTTTGAAAACCTGGTGGACTTTATCGAATCATTCATCCCTAAAAAATAATTACATGCGCTTTGGATACTGGCTGCCCGTTTTTGGAGGGTGGTTGCGGAACGTGGAAGACGAGCAGATGGAAACAAGCTGGCCCTATGTAAAGAAGCTGGCGCAAAGAAGCGAAGAGCTGGGCTACGATCTTACCCTGATAGCCGAACTTTTCCTGAACGATATTAAGGGTGAGGAAGCGCCTTCGCTGGACGCCTGGTCCACCGCGGCGGCGCTGGCGGCGGTAACCGAAAAGCTGGAGCTGATGGTAGCCGTGCGTCCCACCTTTCATAACCCGGCCATACTGGCCAAGCAGGCCGCCAACATAGCCCATATTTCCGGTGGAAGGCTGTCGCTTAACGTAGTGTCTTCCTGGTGGCAGCAGGAAGCGCTCAAGTACGGCATCCAGTACGAGCAGCACGATGACCGTTATGCACGTATGCAGGAATGGCTGCACATTGTTACTTCCGCCTGGGAAAAAGACCACTTCTCCTTTGATGGAAAATATTATTCGGTAACCGATACGGTGCTTCAACCCAAACCCGCCGTTAAGCCTGCAATCTATGCCGGCGGCGAATCGGAAGCAGGCAAGAACCTGATCGCTTCCATGTGCGACGGCTATGTAATGCACGGCGATGCACCCGAAGTAATTGCCCGCCGCATCAACGATGTGCGTGAACGCAGGGAAAAGCTGGGCCTCCCTCCCATGAAATACGGCGTGGCCGCCTACTCCATCATCCGCAACAACGAAAGCGAAGTAAAGAAAGAACTGGAGCGCATCACCAATGTCCGTCCCGGCTCTCCCGGCTACAACAACTACCAGCAGTGGATCAACGGAACGCAGCTCGAGAAAAAGGTGAGCCTGGAAGATTATTCCGTTTCCAACCGCGGACTCCGGGCCGGCCTTACCGGCACACCCGCCCAGGTAGCTGACCGGATAGAAGAGTTTGAAAAAGCAGGTGTTGACTTTTTCCTGCTCCAGTGCAGTCCCCAGCTTGAGGAAATGGAAAGGTTTGCGGAAGCAGTGATTAGTTACCAAACGGCCTAGAGGTAGAAGGTAGAAGGCTTAAGGCTTAAGACTTGGGACTTGAGGCTTACAGTGAGAGCATTGAGCTATGGCACTACCTTATGCCCTACGCCTTACGCCCTCCCCCTTTTCTTAAAGAAATCAAAAAAATAACTTTCCCCTGCATTTAACGGTACAGTGTTTGAAAAGTTCTGCATCAAACAGAACGCTATGAAAACAATTAGACACTTCAGCATTGCTCTTGTCCTTATGGGCCTGGTGGCCTCCGGATGTAATTCACTGACACGATCCCAGAAAGGCGCTGTAATCGGCGCAGGCGGCGGCGGCGCTATCGGCGCTGTGATCGGCCGTTCTCTTGGCAATACCGCTATGGGCGCTATCATTGGCGCGGCAATAGGCGGTGCGGGAGGCGCCATCATCGGCAGGAAGATGGATAAGCAGGCCGAGGAAATGAAGAAAGTGCTGGGCGACGCAGAAGTAAAGCGCGTTGGCGAAGGCATTGTCATCGAATTCAAGGACAAGGTGCTCTTTGGCTTTGACCGCTCCGACCTCACCTCCACGGCACGCTCCAGCCTGGATAAGCTTGCCAACGTTCTCAAAAAGTATCCCGACACCAACATTGAAGTGCTGGGCCATACGGACAGCAAAGGCGCTGATGACTATAACCAGAGCCTTTCCGAGCGCCGCGCTGAAGCCGTGGCCGCTTACCTCCGCAGCAGCGGTATTGGCACCTCAAGGCTGAGCACCAGGGGATTGGGCGAAACAGACCCGGTGGCTTCAAATGACACGGAAGCAGGGCAGGCAGATAACCGCCGAGTGGAATTCGTTATCACCGCCAACCAGAAGATGAAAGAAGATGCCCAGCGCGAATCAGGCTCCCGTTAATTACCAATCATTCCCTATAAATTAAAAATAAAGACGAGCTATGAAAAGAAAGATGCTATGTATGGCAGCCATGGGCCTGATTGCCCTGGGCTCCTATGCGCAACAGACGACAACGACAGTAAACGCAGGAAGAACAACTTTTGGAGTAAGGGCCGGCGTGAATTTCCAGAACATTACCGGCAACGACGCTTCGGACGATGAACTGGAAAACGACCTTGCTACCGGCTTTCATGTAGGCGTGAACGCCGAGATACCCGTGGGCACAGGCTTTTACCTCCAGCCCGGCGTGCTGTACAGCACCAAGGGCGCTAACTGGAGCAACGGTTCCAAGGTGAAAGTGAATTACCTGGAAGTGCCCGTGAATTTCGTTTACAAGCCCACGTTGGGCACCGGCAACCTGCTGCTGGGCTTTGGCCCTTACGTGGCCTTTGGCATGGGCGGCAAGGCGGAAGACGCGAACGGTAACGTTGCAAACGTGGTATTCAATAATGAGCTGGATGTAACAGAACCCGATGCGCAGTTCCGGCCCATCGACGCCGGCGGCAACCTGCTGGCAGGCTATGAATTCGGCAACAAGTTTTCCGTTCAACTGAACGCACAACTGGGCCTCGTGAACATCAACCCGGAAACCGGCGCCAACGATCGTGCCCGCTGGAGAAACACCGGCTGGGGCCTGTCATTAGGCTACCGGTTTTAAGGTAGGAGCCGAAAGGAAA
>DASWNB010000427.1:0-4005 GCA_036399455.1 Flavisolibacter sp.
GGCTAACAGCCATCAGCTATCAGCCAACAGCTTCTCTCCCGGTTATCGGTGGTCCCTTAACGGTCATCGTCATCCGACCTCCACAATCAAAAACTTCAAATACTCCGTGTTCTCCATGTTCCAGATGATCGGGTGGTCCGAAGACTGCTTCTGGAAGGTGACCTGGCGGATCTTGCGGCGGGCGTCTTTGGCGGCCATGTCTATGATCTGGAGGAAGAGGTCGGGTGGGACGAGGTTTGTGCAGGAGGAAGTGACAAGAAAACCGCCCGGGCGGATAAGCTTCATGCCCCTGAGGTTGATCTCCTTATAGCCCGTGATGGCTTTCTGGATGTTGGCCCTGCTCTTGGTAAAGGCGGGAGGGTCCAGCATCACCACGTCGTACTGGCGGCCATCCTTGCCCCATTGCTTCAGCACGTCGAAGGCGTTGGCAGCCTCGAAGCGCACGATATGATCCAGGCCGTTGAGTGCGGCATTGCGGTTGGCCTGGGCTACGGCATTGTCGGAGATATCAAGTCCCAATACTGATTTGGCCCCGTAATGGGCGGCATGGATCTCAAAAGTGCCGGTATAGGTAAAAGCGCCCAGCACCTCGGCGCCGTTTACTATGTGCTGTATGGCCCGGCGGTTGTCCTGCTGGTCAAGGAAATAGCCGGTTTTCTGGCCGTTCTCCAGGTCTACATGGAACTTCAGGCCGTTCTCGTTGATGATGATCTTGGTTTCGAAGGGGTCGGAAAGAAAGCCTTTCTGCTGGGGCAGCCCTTCCAATTCCCTTACCGGCACGTCGTTCCGCTCGTAGATGCCTTTGGGATTAAACACCTCCCGGAGCGCTTTTACGAGGGCGGGTTTCCAGAGGTCGATGCCGAGGGCCAGCGTTTGTATGACGAAATGGTCGTTGAACTTGTCAATGATGAGCTGGGGCAGCCCGTCGGCTTCGCCGAATACAAGGCGGCAGTTCTCCACGTAGCCCAACTGCTGCCGGTATTTCCAGCACTGGCGGATCTTGCGGAGGAAGAAATCCTCGTTTATCTCCACTTTCCTGTCGTGGGTAAGCAGGCGCACGATGATCTGCGACTGGGCATTGAAATAGCCTTTCCCGGCAAACTTGCCATCTCCAAAATACACTTCCACGATAGCTCCCGCCTCCGGGCTCCCTTCCACCTTCTCCACCTCGTTGGCAAAAATCCAGGGGTGTCCGTTGGCTATCCGGGGCGCTATCTTTCTTTTCAGGTGAACCTTCATAAGAGGCAAAGGTAAAGGGTGGAGGCAAAAGGTGGAAGGTAGAAGGCTTTAGGAGCAGGCAGTCTTTACCGAGGCCGACTTTCCTGGAACGGGAAAATTTTCAATATTCAACGCTCAATGTTCAATTCTCAAGGGCCTCCGGTTCGAGAACGCACTTGAAATTGAGCGTTGAATATTGAGTATTAAAAAGGCCTGCCGCATTAAAAAGAGCCTCGTCCACCAGCAACCTTCCGCCTTATGCCTCATGCCTTTCACCCTCTCCCCGACATTTTGTCCCTTTTCCTGCATTGGCAATATTCTTGAAACCTACCTTTGCACACAATTTTGCCTGAACATGAGTAGTGTAAACGAAAAAGATAACATGCAAACGGAACAAACAACTGACGGTATGGAGCTGAATACCGACGAGAACATCAGCGGAAGCCAGCGGCTGGATGATGCCGTGGATGAAAGCGAGCTCGAAAGCCTTAAATCGAAGATCGACGAGCTGAATGACAGGTACCTGCGCCAGGTGGCCGATTTCGACAATTACAAGCGCCGCAATGCCAGGGAAAGAATTGAGCTGATCCAGACCGCCGGCCGGGAAGTGATAGTTGACCTGCTGGATGTGCTCGACGACAGCGAAAGGGCGCAAAAGCAGCTCGAAACCACCGACAACGTGCAGCAAATAAAGGAAGGAGTTCAATTGGTATTTACCAAACTCCGCAATACCTTGTCGGCAAAAGGCCTCAAGCCTATCGAGGCCCTCAACAAGGATTTCAATGTAGACCTCCACGAGGCCGTAACCGAGATAGAAGCAGGCGAGGAAATGAAGGGAAAGGTAGTGGCCGAATTACAGAAAGGCTATTACCTGAACGACAAGATCATCCGCTTCGCGAAAGTGGTGGTAGGAAAATAACCGCGGTCCGGTCACCGGCCCGTGATAACTTTTAAACGAACCCGCGGCGGAAGGCCGCTGCCGGAGTTTTATATATTATGGCTAAACGAGATTATTACGAAGTACTGGGTGTCAGCAAAGGCGCTTCCGCGGACGAGATAAAGAAGTCGTACCGCAAGGTGGCCATGCAGTACCACCCCGACCGTAACCCGGGGGATAAGGCTGCCGAGGAAAAGTTCAAGGAAGCAGCCGAAGCCTATGAAGTGCTGAGCGACCAGGAGAAGCGGGCCCAATACGACCGCTTTGGCCATGCGGGTGTAAGCGGTAACGGACGCGGCGCCGGTGCGCAGAACATGGAGGATATTTTCAGCCAGTTCGGCGACATATTCGGTGAAGACATATTCGGCAGCTTTTTTGGCGGCCAGGGCGGCCGTGGCGGACACAGAGGTGGCGGGCAGAGAGCCCGGGGCACCAGGGGCAGCAACCTGCGCATCAAGCTGAAGCTGACCTACGAGGAAATAGCCAAAGGCGTAACCAAGAACATCAAGGTAAAGAAATACGTGCCCTGCACCACCTGCAGCGGCAGCGGCGCAAAGGATAAAGGCAGCGTGCAGACCTGTTCCACCTGCGGCGGCAGCGGCCAGGTAAGAAAGGTAACCAATACCTTCCTGGGCCAGATGCAGACCGTCACCACCTGTCCGGGCTGTAACGGCGAAGGCACCATGATCACGTCCAAGTGCGGCGCCTGCCGCGGCGAAGGCCGTGTTTATGGCGAAGAAACCGTCACCATCGACATACCGGCGGGCGTACAGGAAGGCATGCAGCTCAGCATCGGCGGCCGTGGCAATGCCGGCGAACGCGGCGGCCCCAACGGCGACCTGATCATCCTTGTTGAAGAAGAACCGCACCGCGAGCTGCAAAGGGAAGGACTGAACGTAGCCTACGAGCTGCACATCACCTTCACCGATGCCGTCTTCGGCACCCAGGTGGAAGTTCCCACCATCGACGGCAGGGCCAAGATCAAGATACCCGCAGGCACGCAAAGCGGCAAGGTATTCCGCCTCAAAGGCAAGGGCTTCCCGGCGGTAAATTCCTACGAAAAAGGCGACCAGCTCGTCCACGTGAACATCTGGACACCCCAGCAGCTTTCCTCCGAGGAAAGAGCCATGCTGGAAAAGCTGGGCAACTCACCCAACTTCAAACCCAACCCGGACAAGAACCAGAAGAGCTTCTTCGATAAGATGAGGGAAATGTTCTCGTAGCGAGGTGGAAGGTGAAAGGTAAAAGGCAGAAGGCTCTTAGGAGCAGTCAGTTTTTACTTGTGGTAAGCTTTTCCCACAAATATTCAATAATCAATATTCAAGTGGTTTCCCATTCGGAGACTTCCTTGAGCATTGAGCATTGATCGTTGATTATTGAATATTTTCCCGTTTCCAAACGACTTTACACTCGGTAAAGACTGACTGTGCCTGAGAGCCTTCTACCTTTTACCTTTCTTCGAATAAATGGCTCTTGCCTGCTCAATGAGCATAAGGAACTCTTTCTGGGAATAATTGGAGGTGTCGGCGGAGGTGTTGGCGAAGTTGTAAATGTCGTTCCAGGAGGCATCTTTTACAAAGCGGGAGTTTCGCAGCATGGAGCCGAACATGAGCACGGCGCTGGCGAACTGGAAACACTTGGTCAGCTCGGAGAAGCTGGTAAAGGGCACCGCGGGCTTTTCCCTGATCTCTTCGGTCTTCTGGCTGCCGGGCAGCTTGTATTGAAGGGTGTAGCTTACCAGCTTGTGCTTTACATCTTCCTTAAAGGCTTCATCGCTCCAGGCGGGAACGATCTCAAAAGCCACGAGGATGGAATAAGCCGAGCCGATCTCGCCGCCTTCAACGGTGGCG
>DASWNB010000428.1:0-3809 GCA_036399455.1 Flavisolibacter sp.
AAGAAACAGGAAGGGAAAGGCTGTAGTTCAAACGACCGTTTCTTTGCCTTTCCTTTGCGCCTTTCCCGCCTGCTGCGGGACAAGTGCGTGAAATCTCCTCGCGTCTTCGCGTCTTCGCGGTTAAACCAGGAAAACATACCCCACGGAGGCTTCGAAGCAAGGGCCTGCGGATAATGTCTAAATGGTATAAATAGCTTCAATTTATAACGAGTCCTAATAGGCTGTACGTACACAAGCTAATAGCCAATAGCCTTCGAAGACGGATGCTCCATTTCAAGACGAATTTCTGTTTAGAAACATACTCCTACTCGCCACTCGCAATTCTCCGAACAATCTTCTCCGCATGTTCCCGTGAGTTTTCAATGAACAGGCGGTGCGTGTTCATGCCGCCGCAGATGACGCCGGCGAGATAGATGTTCTTCATGTTGCTTTCGTGGGTTTCCTCGTTATAGGCGGGTTTCATTACTTCGTCGCAGGCCAGCTCGATGCCGATGCGGCGCAGGAAGGGGAGGTTGGGCTGGTAGCCGGTCATCGCCAGCACCCAGTCGTTTTGGAGGGAGATGATGCCTTCGGGAGTCTGAAGGGTAACTTCTTTTTCGGTGATGGATTGTATGGCTGAGTTGAAATAAGCTTTTATAGAGCCTTCGTTTATGCGGTTCTCAATGTCGGGACGCACCCAGTACTTTACCCTGCGGCCTATTTCCGATCCCCGGACCACCATCGTTACCTGTGCACCTTTGCGCCAGGTTTCCAGTGCGGCATCCACTGCCGAGTTGCTGGCACCCACTACCACCACCTTCTGGAAAGCATAAAAATGAGGATCGCCGTAATAGTGCTTCACCTTGGGCAGATCTTCCCCGGGCACATTCAACAGGTAAGGAATATCATAAAAACCGGTAGCAATAATTACATGCCCCGCCGTGTAGCGGCCGCGGTTGGTAGTTATTTCGTAGCTGCCGGAAGCCGTAAGTCCTAAGTCGGAAGTCGTAAGTCCGGGGTCATCCTGAATGGGCTTCGGACTTAAGACTTCCGGCTTCGTAACCGGCTTCACATCCAGCACCTCTTCAAACAACCGGATATTCACTTTCCTGTCCTGAGCCACGCGGCGGTAGTATTCCAATGCTTCGGAGCGGGTGGGCTTGGGATTGTTGGAGACGAAAGGCACACCGCCGATCTCCAGCCTTTCGGAGGTGGAGAAGAAAGTCATGTTCACGGGATAGTGGTACAGTGAGTTGACCAGCGTTCCCTTTTCCAGTATCACGTAAGGAATGCCTGCCTTCTGCGCTTCCAGGGCGCAGGCAATGCCGATAGGCCCCCCGCCAACAATGATCAATGTATAATGCTGCATTTCAGCAAAGGTAGAAGGGGAGGGTGAAAGGCGGAAGGTAAAAGGCAGAAGGCTTTCTGGGCAGCCGGTCATTATAGGACGCGAAGCTGTTGCAGAAAATAATCAATATTCAATGCTCAACTGTCAATATTCAAGTGGTCTCCGTATGTGGAAACGTACTTGAACATTGAACATTGATTATTGAATATTTGCCCAAAACGGCCTCACCCCCGGTAATGACCGACTGCTCCTTAGATCCTTCCGCCTTCCGCCTTCTACCTCGCACCTTTTTCTCTATCTTTGCGGCGCAAATAAAGCTATATGAATAAACTCGTTTATATCGTTTCCGCTGTCCGTACGCCTATGGGTTCATTTGGCGGCGTTCTGAAGGATGTTCCCGCTACCCAGCTCGGCGCAACAGTTATCAAGGCTGCCGTTGAAAGAGCCGGCGTCAGCCCCGACCAGGTAAATGAAGTGCTGATGGGCTGCGTTATACAGTCCAACCTGGGACAGGCGCCTGCCCGCCAAGCCGCCCGTGCGGCCGGTCTTCCCGACAACGTGGTATGTACAACCGTAAATAAAGTCTGCGCCAGCGGCATGAAAGCCATTGCACAGGGCGCCCAAAGCATCCTGCTGGGCGATTCCGACATAGTGGTGGCCGGCGGCATGGAAAGCATGAGCAATGTGCCCTTCTACGTGGAAAATCTCCGCTGGGGCAATAAATACGGCAGCACCGGCCTGATCGACGGCCTGCAGAAAGACGGCCTGACCGATTGCTACAGCAACTTCGCCATGGGCTGCGCCGCCGACATCTGCGCTGCTGAAAACCAGGTGAGCCGTGAAGACCAGGACGCCTTTGCCATCGAAAGCTACAAGAGGAGCCAGGCTGCCTGGGAAAACGGCAAGTTTGAGGAAGAAGTAGTGCCCGTGCAGATCCCCTCCAAAAAAGGCGATCCGGTGGTTGTTTCAAAAGACGAAGAGCCCTGGAATGTAAAGTTCGATAAGATCGCATCGCTGAAGCCCGCCTTTGGAAAAGAAGGCACCGTTACCGCGGCAAATGCCAGCACCATGAACGATGGCGCTGCCGCCGTTGTGCTGATGAGCAAGGAAAAGGCCGATGAGCTGGGCATTAAGCCCCTGGCCATTATCCGCGGCTATGCCGATGCCGAGCAGGAGCCTACCTGGTTCACCACTACCCCCAGCATTGCCGTGCCGGTAGCCGTTAAAAGGGCCGGTATCCAGATGAGCGATGTGGACTACGTTGAGCTGAACGAAGCCTTTAGCGTGGTAGGTATCGTCAACAGCAAAAAAATGAACCTCGATCCTTCCCGCGTTAACGTGAACGGCGGCGCGGTTTCTCTCGGCCATCCTCTTGGCTGCAGCGGCGCCCGCATCATGGTTACCCTCATCAACGTACTGAAGCAGAACAACGGCCGCTACGGCGCAGCCGGTATCTGCAACGGCGGCGGCGGTGCGAGTGCGATGGTCATTGAAAGAGTTTGAGGTTTGAAGTTTGAAGTTTGAGGTCGAGTGTGACATTCCCTTCTTTAGTGCAAGTGCAGCCTCCGTGGCTCTGCGTCTTCGTGGTTATCAACCGCAAAAGAAAGGCTCTCACCTTAACCTCAAACTTCAAACCTCAAACTTCCTTTCCACGAACGGTTATGAAACCTGTCCCGGGCCGCATAGCTTTAGGAAAAACTACAGCATGTTTGTATGGTTCAGGCGGAACGAAGACATCGGCAATCTTTTACTCCGCCTCTTTATTGGTGTCCGTCTTATTTACGGGGTTCAGGATAACATACTTCACTGGAATCACATGAAGGAATTTGAGGGTTTCCTGGCGCAGTTTGGGTTTCCCTACCCGCTTTTATGCGCCGTAGTTTCAGTGTATGCACAGGCGGTTGCGGGACTGATGTTCATCCTGGGGTGGAAGGTTCGCTGGGCCGCCCTGCTGATGCTGGCCAACTTCCTGGTGGCGCTGGTAATGGTGCATTGGGGAGAAAGCTTCGAACAGTTGACTACGGTGCTGTTCATGATCTTCACCTCCATACTCCTGCTTTTCGAGGGTGGAAAGCGGTATGCGCTGGACCGCCGCTGATCAGCGCTTGTACTTCATCCTGACGACGGTCATGGCTATATTCAGCGCCAGCGAAAAACAGTTGGTGACAATTATCGGCAGGTCGTCTCTCTTGAATCCATAAACGATCCACATTATAACGCCCGCCTGCAATACCAGCAGCATGCCTATGGAAACATCTTCCGCCTTCTTTTCCTTTAATGTCTTGATGAGTTGGGGGAGTAGCGATGATGCCGTCAATATCCCTGCTGTCAATCCTATTACCTGTGTCCAGTTCATACGGCTTGTGAGCAAATAAGCAGCCAAGATGGATGACCGTTAAGTGACCACCGTTAACCGAGCTTCCGGCTCGTGGTTAAACATGAACGGGAAGCACCCGGGCCTTTCGGTTGACGGTCATCGGTC
>DASWNB010000429.1:0-1725 GCA_036399455.1 Flavisolibacter sp.
CTTTCAGCCGTGTTTTACCAACTGCTGAAGGCTTATGCGCGGCTGGCTGTCGGGCTTTACTGCCGCAGGATCGTGATCAACAGGCCCGAATGCCTGGAGGCGGAAGGTCCGCTGCTGCTGGCAGCCAATCATCCCAATTCCTTTCTTGACGGTGTCATTCTCACCACGCTGCTGGAACACGATCTTTATTCACTGGCCCGCGGCGATGCTTTCCGGAAGGGGTTTATGGACAGGATGCTGCGGCGGCTCCGCCTGTTGCCTGTGTACAGGACCAGTGAAGGCGTGGAAAACCTTGAGCATAACTACACCACCTTCGAAGCCTGCCTGGATGTATTCCGGAATAAAGCAATTGTACTCATCTTCAGCGAAGGCGGGTGTGTTAATGAATGGAAGCTGCGGCCGCTGCGCAAGGGCACTGCCCGCCTGGCGATGACCGCCTGGAGCAGGGGCATTCCCCTGAAAGTGCTGCCGCTGGGCATCAATTACAATTCGTTCAAACGTTTTGGCAAGGAAGTGCACCTGTATTTCGGTGAGTCTTTCGGACAGGAAGTGGTGTCGGGGCAGGAAGGTCACGGCAGGCAGTTGCTGTCGTTCAACGCCGCACTCCAAAGCCAATTGAAAGGCCTGGTTTACCAGATAGACGAAAGCGATGTACAGGCCGTCAGGCAAAAATTTCCTTACACGATCAGTTCATCCACGAAGGTGCTTCTCTTTCTCCCTGCTCTCCTTGGCCTTTTTCTACATGCGCCTTTCTACTTCCCCATAAAGCTTTTTACCCGGCTACGCTTCGGCAAAAGCGAGCATTACGATTCCATGCAAACAGCCCTCCTGATGCTTGGTTATCCTTTTTACATCCTCCTGGCCATACTGCTCTTCTCTACCATCCACATTGTTCTCGGGTTATCGATGCTCATTCTACTCCCTTTGAGTGCCCGTGCTTTGGCGAAAATGAACTGGGTTACCGGTTTGTAGTTTCTGATTTCTTGTTCTTCAGGTGCAAGTTTTCCTACTGAAACTTACAGGATCAGAATAGCTGCCAAAGAAGGGAAACGTACCCCCAACGAACCAGAAACCAGAAACCGTAAACCAGGAACTACTTCTCCATCTTCAACGAATACACCATCGGTATCTTATCCTCCAATCCATGCACCCGCCAGTTTCCATCCGGTCCCTGCACTACGTTGTTGAAGCAGGGATAGGGTGAATAGGAAAACTCGTTGAAGAACTCCAGGCGGAGGTTTTGGCGGAGCAGTGCATTGAGCACTTCGCTGATGCTGTGGTTCCAGGAATACTCTTTGGCCCTGATGCCGGCATTGCGGTCGGTATAGGTTCCCACGCTATCTACTTCGATCAGCTCGCGGTTATGGTAATAATACTTTATGGATTGAAAATCGTCGTCAAACATCCACACCACGGGATGGAATTCCGCCATATAAAAAAAGCCGCCGGGTTTGAGGTAGCGGGCTATCAGGCGTGCCCAGGGCTGGAGGTCGGGCAGCCAGCCTATAACGCCGTAGGTGGTGAATACGATATCGAACTGCTCGTCGAGGTGCGCTTCCAGGTCATATACATTGCAGCAGATGAACCGGGCATCGAGGCCGAGCTGATCGTTCAGCTCGCGGGCTGTATCGATGGCTTTGTCGGACAAATCGATGCCGGTAACGGTAGCGCCCATGCGGGCCAGCGACAGCGTATCCATCCCGAAATGGCATTGAAGGTGAAGGA
>DASWNB010000430.1:0-2623 GCA_036399455.1 Flavisolibacter sp.
TTCGCTTTCCGATCCTTACGCCGCATTCAACATAGACAATCCATTTTCCAGCGCCAACCGCAAGCTTACCGGTAAGGTAGGGGGGACGATCTCTTTTGGAGAAGAAGGTTCGCAGACGGATTTCAAGCTCCAGGCGGCAAAGCCCGAAGCAGAAGGCGGATGGATATTTTCCGGAAGCCTGGCCGAGGGACAGGAGATATCGCTGGGCGCGATAGTGACCCGTTTCATGTCCGTATTTGGCGTGACGCTGCCGGAGTGGGTGAACAAGAACCTGCCGGTGATCACTGCTTTTTCCGTGGACATCACCACACCGCCTTCCACACAAACTACAGGCAAGAACAGCTACCACCTGAAGGGCGCCGCTACCTGGGACCTGAGCCATGTATTCGACTTTATGCCCGGCCTGACGCTGGATGCCGCGCTGGATGTAACCTACGGAAGCGCCACCCCGGGCGCCGCACCATCGCTCAGCGGCACCATCATGGGCAAGACCCTGCTGAACAACGTGCTGGAAATAGGCATAGGCTACCAGTTCCAACCCAACAACAACGCCATAGCCGTGAGCTTCGACGGCATCATGGGCACTTATAATACCACCACTACGGAGATCAGCATCACCTTTACCAACCAGACGCTGGGCAGCATCATCACCCACCTGATGCAGACTATAGATGCTTCCTTCGAGCTGACGCCGCCGTGGAGCTTCCTGAACGACATCAGCCTTTCGGGCCTCAGCATGAAATTCAACGTAAAGGCCAAGACCGTGGCCATTACGTACACGCATCCCATCGACATGGGTTTTATCAAGATCAACAGCTTTACCCTGAACAAGGCGCCCAATACAGGCGTTACCATCAGCATAGACGGCAGCTTCCTGGGCATATCTACCAGCAATCCCGCCAGCCCGCTGAACCAGCCGAGGGACATTCGCAACATGCCTGCGGCCCCCGGTAAGGGCAATGCCTACTTCAACCTCAACATGCTGGCGCTGGGACAAAGGGTATCCATACAAAACTACCAGAGCTTTAAATCGATAGAGGATGTGATCAAGGCGCTGAGCAGCCTTCAGAACCCGCCTCCCGGCAAGATTCCCGTGGCGCCCGGCGGCACCATCTGGTACAACCCGGATTCAAGCTGGCTCATGGCTTCCAAGTTCGGCATACTCAAGATCACCGACGGAAAGTCGAAGCAGCCCTACGCCATCGAGATGGACATCGTATTTAACGACCCGAACATCTACGGCCTGCTGATACAGCTCGACGGCGACCAGGTGAAGATCTTCAAGGGATTGAAATTCGAGATACTGTACAAGAAGATCTCGGATTCGGTGGGGATGTACCAGATAGACCTTACGCTGCCCGAATCGATACGCAACCTCAACTTCGGCGCGGTGAGCATTGTGCTGCCGAGCATATTCATGCAGATATACACCAACGGCGATTTCCTGGTGGACATAGGCTTCCCGCACAACCTGGACTTCTCCCGCTCCTTTGCCATTTACGCGGTCATCTACGGCATACCGCTGATGGGCGGGGGAGGATTCTATTTCGGAAAACTGAGCAGCGCCACTTCCACGCAGGTGCCAAAGACTACGAAGGGAGAATTCAATCCCGTGATGGTATTCGGCATCGGACTGCAGTTCGGCCTCGGCTATACTTTCAACAAAGGCATACTTGCGGCAGGATTCAGCCTGACGCTGATCGGCATACTGGAAGGCGTGATCGCCAAGTTCCATTCGTATGGGAACTCTTCTTCCGGCCCCAGGCAACTGGGCTCCAACGGGCTTACGCTAAGCCAGCAGGCGGTAGGCTCTACTTCCAGCTCCGACGTGCAGGATTCGTATTATTTCTGGATCAGGGGCACCATCGGCATCATGGGAAGGCTGTACGGCTCAATAGACTTTGCCATCATCAAGGCCAGCCTGAACGTAACCATATCGGCCACGGTAAGCACCACCTACGAATCGTACCGCCGTATGCCCATTACGCTGACGCTGAGCGTAAGCGTGGAGCTGACGATAAAGATCGACCTGTGGCTGTTCAGCATCAACATACACCTTTCCTTCAAAGCTTCCTTCAGCGAAAACCTTTCCATCGGCGAAGACCACATACAGGACGCTCCCTGGTACGACGGAACTCAAAAGCAGCAGCTTCGCAGCAATCGCAGGCGTATGCTCATGTTCCGTGCGGCAAGTGCTTCGAGCTTCGACTTCAACAACCTGCAGAACGGCGGGAAGACCGACAACCTTACCGTATATTTTGCCCCGCACCTGACCGTAAGCGGCAATGAAGCGCAGCCCCAGGCGGCAAAGCAGGGCCAGTACGTAGCCATGCTGTACACCGATACGCTGGCGCAGAATACAAAGCCCACGCTCAGCACTTCATTTGAAAAGCTGGCGCAGCAGGTGTTCCGCTGGGTAGTGGCCGCCCACGTGGCCAACGGCAAGGTAACGCCGCAGCAACTGGACGCCTCTTACATTTCGGGCGACCAGATAAGCGATATTTTCAACTACCTGGCGAAGAACCCCGTGCCGCTGTCGGATACCGACATCGTTACCTTCCTGGGGAATTTCTTCAAGGTGGATATACAGGCGCCGAACAGCACGAACGAGGCCGATATTACG
>DASWNB010000431.1:0-3509 GCA_036399455.1 Flavisolibacter sp.
CTCCGTAACAATCATCTCGCAACCCTTCCACAACGAGCGGGCGCTTTACATAGCTTCAAAAGAAAACATCACCGCCATCGCCTTCAATGCCCGCGATGTCAACGCACGTGCCGGACGCAAAACCCAGCTCCGCGAAAAGCTTGCCCGCGTGAAGGTTTTCATCGATTACCTCACGGCGAAAAAACCGAAGTTCCTGGGAGAGAAAGTGACTATGCCGGAGTAGTAAAGTTTGAGGTTTGAGGTTTGAAGTTCGTTAGGTGTTCCATTCATCGTATAAGTGAAACCTCCGCGACTCAGTGCCTCTGTGGTTAACCACAAGACTCCAAGCCACGGAGGCTTTACTAAGGAAGAGAATGTCACACCTAACCTCAAATTCAAACCTCAAACCGTATCCCTCTGCTCCCAAACAAGTGCGCTGGCGCCCAGGATGGCGGCATCGGCTTCTTTGAGCTCGCTGAAGATGAGGCGGACCTTGTTCTGGAAGATGGGCAGCACGTTCTTTTCCATGTGCTCGCGGGTAGGGGCCATGAGAATATCGCCGGCTTTGATGACTCCGCCGAACAGCACGATGGCTTCGGGTGAGGAGAACATCACAAAGTTGGCGAGGGCTTCGCCGAGTATCTGGCCCGTGAAGCGGTAGACTTCGGAAGCGATCTTGTCGCCCTGGATGGCGCAGTCGAAAACACGCTTGGCGTCTATTTCTTCGCGGGTATAATTCCTCAGCAGGCTGTCCTCATCGGTCTGGTCCAGCAGTTCGCGGGCCGTGAGGGCGATGCCCGTGGCGGAGCAGTAGGCCTCCAGGGAACCGTCGAGGTCTGTGGACCAATGCTTGCGGCCGCCGGGGCGGATGATGGTATGTCCCAGCTCGCCGGCAAAGCCGTCGTGCCCGAGTATGAGCTGGCCGTTGGCGACGATACCGCTGCCCACGCCGGTACCTAAAGTGATCATGATAAAATCGCGGAGGCCACGGGCGGCGCCGTACATCATTTCACCTACGGCAGCCGCGTTGGCGTCGTTGGTGAGCGTGCAGGGCAGCTCGAAGCGGTTGGATACGAGTTCCGCCAGGGGTATTACACCCTTCCAGTGCAGGTTGGGTGCGTAATCGATAGTGCCGGTATAATAATTCCCGTTGGGTGCGCCGATGCCGATGCCTTTTGCCGCGAACTCCTTTCCCATGTCTTTGAGGATGGGCTGGATGGTTTCGTACAGGGCGTCGATGAAATCTTCAATAGCCGGGTAGGCATCTGTCTTTAACTCTCCTTTCTTCAGGATTTCCCCGCGGTGGTTGACGATACCATACTTGGTGTTGGTACCGCCAACATCAATTCCAATAGCTAGCTGTTGTGAAAGGTCCATGAATGATGATTGTGACTATTTGTTTTTGGTAACGTCCAGTGATGCTTCGGGATTGGTCTGAAGCGGCTCCAGGTCCTCGTCGGCCTGGCGCTCGTAATCGATTCCCTGCCTCCGCAGGATTCCTTTTACAGCAAAGGCAAAGAAGGCAAGGTAGGCAAAGCACACAACAGCCACCCAGTAGGACTGGTGGATGCCGTAGCCTGCTTCATCGGTACGCGACTGCAGGTAATCCGCCAGCTTGCCCTGGATGGGAGGGATGATGGCGCCGCCCAGGATCATCATGATCAGGAAGGCCGAACCCTGCGTGGTGTATTTTCCCAGTCCTGCAATGGACAGGTGGAAGATGGCGGGCCACATGATGGAGCAGAACAGGCCGCCGCTCAGGAAAGCATAGATGGCGGTAGTGCCCGTGGTCATAAGGCCGATGATGGTGGCCAGCATACCCAGCAGGCTGAAGATGAGCAGCGTTCTGGCAGGCTTGTCGCGGCTGATGTAAAAGGCCGCTATCTGAACCAGCACGCATACCACGTAATAATAAAGGGGTGTTACGTCATGGTTGGCGATGGCGTTCACCGCCAGGATGATGCCGAAGGCTACCAGCGGAACGATGGCTAAAAGAACTTTCCGGGTAGATGAGGTTAGCTTGAAGGCAGAGATGGCCCCGGCCCAGCGGCCGATCATCAGGCTTCCCCAGTACATGGAAATAAAAGGCGCAATCTGGGATGACTGGTATCCCCCGAAATCCTCCTGCTTCAGCAGCTCGCCCAGGTTACTGCCGATGGTTACTTCCACGCCTACATACACGAATATCGCCAGCATACCAAGTACCAGTTGCGGGTACTTCATGGCGCCCCAGCCCTCGGGGTTTTTACGGGCAACGGAGTTGGAAAGGAGCAGCCCGATCACCACGATGGCCATCGCGCCGAAGAGCCAGTACATCCTCTTTTGTTCCAGCGGGTGTCTCAGCTCTGCAATTTCCTGGTTGCGTGAAGCCACACCGGCTTCAAGGCTTTGCCTTGTTCCCGCATCCAGCGTAGCGGCATTTTCCAGTTGCTTGCTCATCGGCCCTATTTCGTTTTCGAGGGCTACTATCCTGACCGCTTCATCGCTTTTATAGCTGCTGAACACCGGCACAAAAGCAATCACCAGCAGTATGGTCATGGCAATGAGCAGGTAGAGCGCCTTGTTGGCTTTTTCGGTGCGTTCGGTGGAAATGCCGGAAGGTACTTTTTTGGAGAAGTTGAACAGTGCGGCGGCCCCTATGAACAGGGCTCCCACAAAGGCATAAAGAATGATCACTTTGTCGAGGCTCAGCGATTGGATCTTTTCATCGGTCAGTGCTTCCGCCGTGCCGAAGAGGGCAAAGGCCACCACGATTGGTCCGATCATGGTGCCGAAAGAGTTTACGCCGCCGCCGAGGTTTACGCGGCTGGTGCCGGTGGCGGGGTCGCCGAGGTTGATGGCGAAAGGCTGCGCGGCCGTCTGTTGCAGTGAGAAGCCGAGCGCCACGATGAACAGGCCGATGAGCATGCCGCTGAACGTATTGCCTCTAACGGCAACGATCATGGCAATTGCGCCGAGGGCGGAGAACAGGAGCCCGTACACGATGCTTTTCTTGTAACCCCACTTAGCCACCAGGTCGTTGCCTCCAAAGGCGCCGTAGGTGAACAGCACGAGAGCGCCGATATAATACGCCATGTAAAAGGCCGTATCGATCAGCTGGCTCTGGAATTGGTCGAGGCTGAAGTAGTGCTTGCAGAAAGGGATAAAGACGCTGTTACCGGCTGCGATGAATCCCCAGAAAAAGAAAACAGTTACCAGGGTGCCGAGGGCGCCGTAGTTGGTTGGAATGGGTCCGCCCGGGTTAGGGGCTGCAGATGGACGGTTCATTCCCGTTGAAGTAGCCATAAGCTGGTTTTGAATTTGTATGAGTTAAAAAGCATCTCAAAATAAATAGAAATGTTCAATAGGAAAATTTATGTTGAAGGGAGAAGGTATAAGGCGAAGGGTAGAAGAAGGAAGGAATTAGGAATCAGGGATTAGGAATTAGGATGAGTGTTTTATGACCGGAAGGCGCAAAGCACGCCAGGTAGTGGAAAGAAAGAGCTTCACATTCGCAGCCTCGTCTGTGGACTGTGGACTCCTTCGGTTAT
>DASWNB010000432.1:0-2867 GCA_036399455.1 Flavisolibacter sp.
GACTCGTCTGTGGACCGTGGACTGTGGACCGTGGACTTCTCTTAGATCAACTCACTTTGCAACAGCGGGTTCCTGCTCGAGGTCCTTTGTTCATTATAAGCTTTCGCGGCGCCTACGAAGTGGACGAAGAGAGGGTGCGGGCTCTCCACGGTGCTTTTCAGCTCCGGGTGGTATTGCGAGCCGATGAAGAAGGGGTGGTCCGCTATCTCCATGATCTCTACCAGGCCGGTTTCGGGATTCTTGCCGCTGGCAATCATGCCGCCGGCTTCATATTGCTCCAGGTATTTGTTGTTGAATTCGTAGCGGTGGCGGTGGCGCTCCGTGATGCTGTTGCTGCCGTAGATGCGGTGGGCCAGGGTTCCGGGCTTTATCTCGCAGGGATAGGTTCCCAGGCGCATGGTGCCGCCCTTGGCCGTTATCTTCTTCTGCTCCTCCATCATATCGATCACGGGCTCTTCGGCATCGGCCTGCATTTCCGAGGATTGGGCATTGGTGATGCCCAGCACGTTCCGGCCGTATTCGATAACAGCCATCTGCATGCCCAGGCAAATGCCAAAGAAGGGCAGCCCGCTTTCGCGGGCATATCTCACGGCAGTGATCTTTCCATCTATACCCCTGTGGCCAAAGCCCGGGGCTACCAGCAGGCCGTCGAGGGAGCCAAGCTTTTCGCCTACGTTCTCGGTGGTGATCAGCTCGGAATGGATGGGGAGCACCTGCACCTTGCATTCGTTCATGGCGCCGGCGTGTACAAAGGATTCGAGGATGGATTTATAGGCATCCTGCAGCTCCACGTATTTACCAATCAGGCCGATGGTGATCTTGGCCTTGGGGTATTTCAGCTTATCAAGGAATTCCTTCCAGCGTCCCAGCTCGGGTTCGCGGTAGCCGGTCATATTGAGCTTTTTCAGCACGATGAGGTCGAGCCTTTCGTTCATCATCAGCAGGGGCACTTCGTAAATGGTGCTGGCGTCGGGGGCCTCTATGACAGCTTCGGGTTTCACATTGCAGAACAGGGCGATCTTCCTCTTTATCTCCTGGTTGATAGGCTCCTCGGTACGGCAAACGATGACGTCGGGGAATACGCCGCTTTCACTGAGCTGGCGGACCGAGTGCTGTGTGGGCTTGGTCTTGAGCTCCTTGGCAGCCTTCAGGTAAGGAATGAGGGTAAGATGCACTACCAGCAGGTCTTCCTCGGGAAGTTCCCACTGGAGCTGGCGTACCGCTTCTATGTAGGGGAGCGACTCGATGTCGCCTACCGTGCCGCCTATTTCGGTGAGGATGATGTCGTATTTGTTGCTCTGTCCCAGCAGTTGCATCCTTCTCTTGATCTCGTCGGTGATATGGGGCACCACCTGTACGGTCTTGCCCAGGAAGGCTCCTTCCCTTTCCTTGTTGATCACGTGCTGGTAGATGCGTCCCGTGGTCACGTTGTTGGCCTGGGTGGTAAAGATGTTCAGGAAGCGCTCGTAGTGGCCCAGGTCAAGGTCTGTTTCCGCACCGTCCTCGGTCACGAAGCATTCGCCGTGCTCGTAGGGGTTGAGGGTGCCGGGATCCACGTTGATATAGGGGTCGAACTTCTGGATGGTTACCCTGAGGCCGCGTGCCTGCAGCAGCTTGGCCAGCGAAGCGGCTATGATGCCCTTACCCAAAGAAGAAGTAACTCCGCCTGTAACGAAAATATATTTAGCCATTTCAAATGAATGTTAATCTGATTGTTTGATGAACAGGCCGGGGAAAAAGCTCTGGCCCATTCGATGACCGGCGGAATGGTCATGAAAATTCCGGGAGGTCATGCAAACCTACTGAAAAAAGGTAAAAGGTAGAAGGTAAAAAGGCAGAAGGCCGTTTTCGGTACCTTCTGCCTTTCACCCTTTGCCTTTTACCGTCTACCTTTTACCGTTACTTGAAGACGATGTACTTCGATTCGGCTTCGATGATGTCGTTGAAGAACTTCTTAAACTTCTCATAATCAGCCGGTAATACATTGCCCCTGTCGAGGCGGGCATAGCGGCGCACCTTCAGGGCATCGCCCACCCTGGTGTATTTTATCTGGTAACTGCTCTTGTTAAAAGTGAATGACTGGTCTTCCGGCACCTCCAGGAATTTCTGGCCGGGCTGCAGTTCCACCGTGATGTTGGATTCATAAACATCCGTGTTCTCATAGCGCCAGTATTCCAGGGGGAACTGCCTGTTGTCCAGCGAAAGGTTGTCGATGGAGGCTACTACGTCGAGCAGGGGGATCCTGATCATTTTCATGGAACCCGCTTCAATCACCTCGTTCTTTACAGAATAGGAATAATCCAGTGTTACCGAGTCGCCCAGGTCGTCAAGCCCGATGAATTTGACGGCATTCAGCTTCACGGGGTTCTTATAGCTGCCGCTGATGGATTGCTGTATGTCCTTGTGCAGGTCGGCAGGCGATGTGGTGGCGTAGCCCTGTCTCCAGTCGGAGGTAAGATGGCCTTTTCTTTGTGCCTGCACGTCGAACTGGAGGTTGCGGCCGTCCACTTTCACCTTCAGGGTGGTGTTCACCTGGTCGAGCGTGCGGTTTTCGGCTACGAGGGGCTTCAGGCCTACGTCCTTCCCGCTTTGGCCCATGGCGGGTATGTCGAGCGACAGGGCCTGGTAAAGGTTCGTAGGATGGCTGCCGAAGGGCAGGTTCCTGTCCGTCAGCTCCAGGTAATAATCTTTCCCGTTGATCATGGCTTTAACGATACAGTGGTTGAAGGAAACGGAAGGCAGCACCATATCGCGGGTGCCGTTATCCCTTGTATCCACCAGTACCAGTTGCGCCTTCAGACCGGCTTTGCCGGCCAGCGCCACGAAGAGGGAGGATACATCCTTGCAGTCGCCGAGGCGGGTGGTGA
>DASWNB010000433.1:0-2680 GCA_036399455.1 Flavisolibacter sp.
GTAACAGCAGTAGCAGAACCCCCAGCCGCGCAGCCTGCCGCGCCGGTAGCCGAGCCCGTGGCAAAGCAACCTGAAACGCCTCCCGCAGACACTCCATATATATTACGCAAGCCCGCTGCCGCCGAAACACCGGTGCAGAAAACCCCGGAGCCTGCCCCCGAACCGGTCAATCCTGTTGTTCCCGATCCCGCCCACAGCCGCTACATGCCTTCCTTTGAGCCGGTGGTAGCGCCAACGCTGGTGCAGCACCAGGGGCCCCGCGAAATAAACGAGCTGATTGCCGAGCAAAAAGAATCACTCAACGACCGCCTCAAGCAGCAAAAGACCGAACTGGCCCATGTGCTGAAAGACACGCCCATCAAGGACCTGCGCAAAGGCGTGGGCATCAACGACCGCTTCACTTTTGTAAATGAGCTTTTCCGCGGCGACGAAGCCATGTACGAACGAAGCATCAAGACCATCAACGGCTTCCACATACTTTCCGAAGCCGAATACTGGATCAACCGCGAACTGAAAGTAAAGCTGGGATGGAACGACACCAACAACACCGTACAACACTTCTATCACCTGGTAAGAAGACGGTTCTCCTGAATAAATTGAAGAATGCCGGCCGTAGCGCCGGTATTTTTTTGCACGTACTTCCTTGCAATCTCTCCCGCCCTCCGCAGCGCCTCCGGCTCCATCAACCTTTTCAGGCAGGTCGTCAATTCCTCCGCATTGCTTACGCTGAAAGCCCCTCCTTCCGCAACCAGTTCCCTCGCCTCCCTGTACTTCCTGTAGTTGGGCCCGAACACGACCGGCTTTCCATAAACGGCTGCTTCAAGGATATTGTGTATTCCGTCGCGGGTGAATCCTCCGCCGATGAATGCTATCGAGGAGTAGAAATAGAGTTTGGAGAGCATACCGATGTTGTCGATGACGACAACCGATGAGGGACCACCGGCCACCGATAACCGACCACCGATGTTTTGCTGTTGTTCATCTCCAGCCGGTTGTCTCTCTTCGGTTGTCTCTTTTCGGTTGCCGGTTGTCGGTTGTCGGTTATCCAGCTCCGAATAAACCCCCGCTCCCTCAAAACCCTCCCGGATCTCCCTTAAATGCCCCGCATCAATCTCGTGTGGCGCTAGTACCAGCTTCAACCCGGGAAAATCTTCCAGCGCCTCTCTAAGAAGCGCCTCATCATCCTTCCAGGTGCTGCCGGCAACGAGGCAGGGGGCGCCGGAGATAAAGGATGCTACAAGGGGAAGGGGCTGGAAGGCCGAGGCGATGGCGGATACGCGGTCGAAGCGGGTATCACCGCTGACGGAGCAATGATTGATGCTGTGGGAGCGGAGCAGCTCCAGCGAGGCGGCATCCTGCACAAAGATGTGGCGGAACAGGAAAAGCATCCGGCGGAAAAAGCGTCCTATGGGTTTGAAGAAAACCTGGTCTTCCCGGAACACGGCAGATGCCAGCAATATCGGGATGTGGCGGTGGGCGGCGGCGTGAAGATGGTAATACCAGAACTCGTATTTAATAAAGATGACCAGCTCCGGCTTTACCAGCTCCATGAAGCTTTCGGCATTGCGCTGCGTATCCAGCGGCAGGTAGGAGGTGATGTCCGCATGCGGGTATTTTCCTGCCGTGTTGTAGCCCGAAGGGGAGAAGAAGGTTACGAGTACCCGGTGCTGTGGATAACGATTTTTAAGCTCTTCAATGATAGGCTTTCCCTGCTCGAACTCGCCGGCCGAGGAGCAGTGCATCCAGATGATGCGGTCGTTTGTGCTTAGCTGTGAGCGGAGCTTCTGCTGCCAGTTCCGGCGCCCTTCCACCCACTGGCGGGCCTTGCCGTTCCAGGGAGAGGCCATGCGGATGGCCAGCCCGTAAAGAATAATGGAAATATGGTAAAGGACCTTCAAGCTCAGGCGGTTGGTGCCCGCAAAAGTAAAGAAGGTGTTCAGGGTTTCTGGTTTTTTGTTTCTGGTTTCTGCCTGCTTAAGAGAAACAGAAGCAGGGAGAGAAACAGAAAGAGAGAGAGAAACAGAAAGAGAAGGGAAAGGCTATAGTTCAAACGACCTGCTTTGTATTCCTTTGCGCCTTGGCGTGAAATGTCTTTGCGCTTCTTCGCGTCCTTAGGGCCTTAGTGGTTAAACTATTTTCCTATTTTTGCGCGGCTTTAAACTATTCTGATGCGTGCAATACAAATGGTGGATCTGAAGCAGCAGTACCAGAAGATCAAGGACGAGATCGACTCGGCCGTTCTGCAGGTACTCGGGAGCAGTGCGTATATTAATGGTCCGCAGGTGCAGGGCTTTGCCGCTGCATTGGCGGCTTACAACGGCGTAAAGCATGTGATTCCCTGCGCCAATGGCACCGATGCCCTCCAGATCGCCCTTATGGCTCTTGACCTGCAGCCCGGCGACGAGGTGATCACGCCCTCCTTTACCTTTATCGCCACTACCGAAGTGGTGGCCCTGCTGAAGCTGAAGCCCGTGTTCGTGGACGTGGACCCCCGCACTTTCTGCATCGACCCGCAGGCATTGGAAAAAGCCATCACGCCCCGCACAAAAGCCATCGTACCCGTGCACCTCTACGGCCATTCGTCCAATATGGAGGAGATCATGAGGATTGCCGATGAACGGGGCATCCCCGTTATTGAGGACAATGCGCAGGCTATCGGCGGTGATTATTACTTTTCCGA
>DASWNB010000434.1:0-3531 GCA_036399455.1 Flavisolibacter sp.
GTCCGCTTCTAATTTCTTATTAATTTGACTAACGGTTGAACAACAGCGTATGGAAATAATTCACGTATCGGCAGAATGTTATCCGGTGGCAAAGGCAGGAGGGTTGGGCGATGTAGTGGGAGCACTCCCCAAATACCAGAACGAGCTGGGGCATATAGCAAAAGTGGTGATGCCCATGTACCGCACCAAATTCCTCTACCAGAACGACTGGGAACTGGTGCACGAAGGGGGGCAGAACATCGGCTCGCAATGGTTCCGCTACGCCGTCATCCGCGAAAAAACGAACAAGCTCGGCTTCGACCTTTACCTCATCGATATCAACGGGCTGCTGGACCGTGAAAAGATCTACGGCTACGACGACGATACGCGTCGCTTCCTCGCCTTCCAGATCGCCGTGTGCGACTGGCTCTCCAGGTGGCAGCACAAGCCCGACGTTATCCATTGCCACGACCATCACACGGGCCTCATTCCCTTCATGATCAAATACTGCTTTGCTTTCCAGCGGATGGCCGATGTGCCCACCGTTTTCACCATACACAATGCCGAATACCAGGGATGGATCGGGTGGGACCAGCAGAACATGCTGCCGCCCTTTGACTCGTTCAGGTGGGGGCTGCTCGACTGGGACAACACCATCAACCCGCTGGCCTGCGCCATCAAGTGCGCCTGGAAAGTAACCACCGTAAGCCCCAGCTACCTGCACGAGCTTCGCTCATCCGCCAACGGGCTGGAGCGCCTCATGGAATACGAAACCGGGAAAAGCATAGGCATCCTCAACGGTATCGATGCCGATGTGTGGGACCCGCAGACCGACAGCATGATCATTAAAAACTACGATGACCATTTTGTAAAGGAAGGAAAGAAGAAGAACAAGAAAGAGCTGTGTGCACGGTTCGGGCTGGACCCGGACAAGCCACTGATCACCTTCATCGGAAGGCTTGTGGGAGAGAAGGCGGCCGATATACTGCCCGATGCCATCCGTAACTCCATTTACCAGCATCACGGCAACGCCAACTTCCTGGTGCTGGGCTCGGGCGATGCGGCGGTAGAGAACCGCCTGGATGAGATGAGCCATCAACTGCAGGGCTATGTGAACGCCTACATTGGTTATAGCGAACCGCTGAGCCACCTGATGTATGCCGGGGCCGATTTCCTGCTGATGCCCAGCCGCGTGGAGCCCTGCGGGCTGAACCAGATGTACGCCCTCCGCTACGGCACGATACCAATGGTGCGCAGCACAGGCGGGCTGAAAGACACGGTAAAAGATTTTGGAGATTGGCAAGGATATGGCATACGGTTTAACCACGCGACCGTGAATGACATCACGCATTCCGTTGGACGTGCCATTGACCTGTACAATAACAAGCGCGATCTGTACAACTGGATGAGAACCTACATGATGCACATCGACCATTCGTGGGATGCATCGGCCAGTGAATACATAAGAGTTTACGAATCATTGAAGCAATAAATTAACGACTATGAAAGAAATGTTATCTGTTATTCTGGGAGGAGGTGCCGGTACAAGATTGTTTCCGCTGACAGCAACGCGTTCCAAGCCCGCCGTGCCCATTGCCGGCAAATACAGGCTGGTGGACATACCTATTTCCAACTGTCTCAACTCGGGCATCAACCGCATGTTCGTGCTCACCATGTACAACTCCGCCTCTCTTAACAGGCACATCAAGAATACCTATCATTTCAGCGCCTTCAGCAAGGCGTTTGTGGACATACTCGCCGCCGAGCAAACTCCCGACAACCCTACCTGGTTCCAGGGAACGGCCGACGCCGTGCGCCAGGGCCTCCGCCACATCAGGCCCTTCGACAGCGATTATGTGCTCATCCTTTCCGGCGACCAGCTTTACCAGATCGATTTCCAGGACATGCTCCGCCAGCACAGGGAAACCGGTGCGGACATGACCATAGCTACCATTCCCGTTACGGCCAAAGAAGCATCCGAATTCGGCATACTCAAAACAGAGAACAGCATGATCACCTCCTTCACTGAAAAGCCCAAGAGCGGGCTGGAAGACTGGGTGAGCGATACCGGCGACGAGATGCGGAGCCAGGGCAGGGTATACCTCGCCTCCATGGGCATCTATATCTTCAACCGCCATCTCCTGTTCGACCTGCTGCTGCGCGACAAGCAAAACGCCACCGACTTCGGCAAGGAGATCATCCCCGAATCCATCGGCCAGCACAAAGTGGCCAGCTACCAGTACGAAGGCTATTGGGAAGACATCGGTAACATCAAGGCTTTTTTCGATGCCAACCTTGCCCTTACAGCGGACATTCCCAAGTTCAACCTCTTCGATAACGAGAAGGCCATCTACACACGTGCACGCATGCTGCCGCCGGCCAAGATCAGCGGCACTTCCTTCAAGGATACCATCATCACCGAAGGCTGTATCATCCACGCCCAAAGCATAGAGAAATCCGTGGTAGGCATCCGCTCCCGCGTAGGCTACGATTCCGTACTGAATTGCACCTACCTTATGGGCAACGATTATTTTGAAACGCTGGAAGAAATAGAGCAGAACCTTTCCCGCGGCATCCCGATGCTGGGCGTTGGCAGCCGCTGCTATATCCAGAACGCTATCATAGACAAGGACTGCCGTATCGGCGACGACGTACGCATCGTTGGCGGCGCCCACCTCCCGGACCGCGAAGAGTCCCTGTACACCATCAAGGAAGGGGTAATAGTCGTGAAGAAAGGCGCCATCCTGCCGAACGGGTATGTGATTGAGTGAGGGGCGGGAATCGTGAATCGTGAATGAGGAAGCTTCCCTTTTCCTGGCGGAGCTTCCGAAGTTCTGGGCTTTCCTGGTTTCACCGCAAAGACGCGAAGGACGCAGAAGCGCAAAGAGATGCAAGGGTCGTTTCAACCCGGTCTTGTCCTACGTGTCTCTTGTAGCGTTCCGGCGTCTCCGTAGTTATTACCAGCCAAGAACGCAAAGGAGGTCGCAAGCTCCCAAACCTCTAAGGTCGCCTGCGGCCTTCTTTGCGTTCTTCTAAAAGGCTTGTAACTCCGGAGAGGTGGGAACAGCAGAAGAAACACGAAGGAAAGAACCGTGGTCTCAGCCTCTCATTTTTCTTCTTTGCGCTTCTTTGCGTCCTTCGCGTCTTTGCGGTGAAATAAAAACTCACACCCACGGAGTCCCTGCTAAAGAAGTACACCCATTCACGATTGACGATTGACGATTCACGAAGAAAAGTGTACCGAATACACAATTCTTATTATCTTAGGCCATCTAACCAACGATTGCTTATGGCCACTGCTTCCGCCCCTTCAGCAACCCCTAAAAAAGATTCCAAACCCCGGCTGCGCTTCTGGCAAATATTCAACATGAGCGTTGGATTCCTCGGCATCCAGTTCGGTTTTGCCCTGCAGAACGGGAATGCCAGCCGGATACTCCAGGTGTTTGGCGCCGATGTAGAACACCTTTCCTGGTTCTGGCTCGTAGCCCCGCTTACCGGTATGATCGTTCAGCCCATCATCGGGCATTATAGCGACAGGACATGGACAAGGCT
>DASWNB010000435.1:0-5763 GCA_036399455.1 Flavisolibacter sp.
GGCTCCGGATCGAAGATGCCCTGAAAATTGAGCGTTTGGGATCAAAAAGTGATTGCCTGCTAAAGAAAAGCATCTACAGCTATAAACGACCCATTGCCGATTGACGATTCACGACATCGGCCTCTCGCAACTCGCAGCTAACAACTCACAGCTTCTCCCTACTCCTCCTCCATACCTATCCTCTTCAGCTTTAAATTGGTAACGGGTGCAACGATCAGCGGGAACTTTTCAACGGTTACGTTGCTGACGTCGAGGCCGAAGCCGCGTTCTTCGGAGAGGCTGATGTCCTTGAGCCAGAAGTGGAACTTCATGATGAGGCGCTCCAGGATGGGAAGGTCGTTGTCCTGGCTGAGGAATTTTTCCATGACGATAAAGGAAAAGTCGCCTACGGTGTTGGTGCGCTCCAGGCTTTCGTAACGGCTGGTGATGTTTACTTCCTTATTGGCTACCAGGTCTTCCACCACCTTGCGGAACATGAGGCTGATGCGCGGTTCCACACGGAAGCCCAGGCGGAACTCTACCCGTATAATGTCGTTGGGAATGATATGGTCCACCTTGTACTCCATGGTATAGGGATCGTCCAGCGTGTCCACGTGCACGAACCAGTAAATGTCGGCACGCTTGGGTTTGCGGTTGAGTATGGAGTAGATGATCTTGTGCTCTATTTCCTTGGGGTTGTCGGCGCTGGTGAGGTAGACCAGGTGGGTGGCGTACTTGGGAACGGAGCGGTCGTTGCTCAGCTCCTGTATCTTGGGCACGTAGTGCTCCAGCCGGACGAATTCCACGTAGCGGTTCTTGATCTTGCGGGCCTTGAACCAGGCGTACATAACGAAGAACATGAGCCCGCCGATGAGGAGGGTGATATAGCCTCCGTGGGTGAACTTCTGCAGCAGGGCCACCAGGAACAGCAGCTCCACGATCACGTACACGCCTATAAAGAGCCAGACGACCGCAGGGCGGTACCGCCGGGACACCATGTAGTTGGCAAACAGGATGGTGGTCATGAGCATGGTGATGATGATGGCCAGGCCGTAGGCAGCTTCCATTCGCTCGGGCGTCTGGAAGTAGAGCACCACGCCCACGCAACCTATGAACATCAGGAAGTTGAGGGAGGGTATGAACAACTGCCCCTTGGCTTCGGAGGGGTAGCGGATCTTGAGCTTGGGCCAGAGGTTGAGGCGCATGGCCTCGCTGATAAGGGTAAAGGAGCCGGAGATCATGGCCTGGCTGGCAATGACGGCGGCGGCGGTGGCGATGACCACCCCCGGCAGGATGAACCATTCGGGCATGAGGTCGTAAAAGGCGTTGATGGCCAGGGCATCCTTTACCTCGGGGGTAACGGTAAGTCCTTCATGGTGGGCCATGAGGGAAGCGCCCTGTCCGAAGTAGTTGAGCAGCAGGCAGGTCTTTACAAATACCCACGATACCCGGATGTTCTGCTTGCCGCAGTGGCCCAGGTCGCTGTACAGGGCTTCGGCGCCCGTGGTACAGAGAAAGACGGCGCCCAGAAGCCACAGGGCCTCGGGGTAAGTGGTCACGAACTGGATGGCATAGTGGGGGCTGAGGGCCCTGAATATGGTGAGGTCGTCGAACACGTGGTAAACGCCCAGGACTGCCAGCATGGTGAACCAGACGGTCATTACCGGGCCGAAGAACTTGCCTATCGAAGCGGTGCCGAACTGCTGGAGGAAGAAGAACATTCCCAGGATAATGAGCACTATATAAACGAGGTTCTCTTCTATATTGCGGAAGCGTGGCAGCTCCTGGAGGCCGTCCACAGCGGAGGAAATGGAAATGGGGGGCGTGATGATGCCATCGGCCAGCAGGGCGGCGCCGCCTATCATGGCGGGGAGAACGAGCCATTTTCGCCTCCGGCGGACAAGGGCATAGAGTGCAAAGGTGCCTCCTTCACCACGGTTATCGGCACGAAGCACCAGGAAAACGTACTTTAGGGTAGTTTGCAGGGTGAGGGTCCAGATGATACAGGAGAGACTTCCAATGATGAGGTGTTCATCGATGGTTCTGCCAGAAATGATGGCGTTGAATACATAGAGCGGAGAGGTACCAATGTCCCCGTATATAATGCCCAGGGCTACGACCAGGCCGGCCATTGTAACCCTGTTTAAAGGTATTTTCACTTGATCCCTTTTAAATTAATGCCGTTGGCAAAGGTATATGTTAAAATCAATGCCAGAAGTTTAATTGTAGTTCCGGAACATACGGTTGGGGGATAAGTTTTCGTTCTATGCAGCTAACTGCATTTTAAAGCGTCTTATAAAATACAACCATTAATTTTATTTCGTAATTTTTGAATATGAAGGTTTTACGAGCCCTGGCCCTTTTTTCCGCCATCTTTTTCAGTCAAGAGGTCTTTTCCCAGAAGATCGTTTATTCGGAGCCCGACAAGGATGATATCCGCCGCATGAACTTCGAGATCATCGGTAAGGTATCGGGCAACTTCCTGATTTACAAGAGCCTTCGTGCCGACAACTATATTGCCGTGTACGACAACGATATGAAAATGATAGCCCGGGAGGAGCACAACTACCTGCCGGACGAAAGGCTCATCAATGTAGATTTTTTTCCCTATGCCGATCATAGCTACATGGTGTACCAGTACCAGAAGCGGAACGTGGTCTACTGCCAGGCCGTAAAGATCGACGGCATGGGCCGCAGGGCCTCCGAGGTTATCCACCTGGACACCACCCATATCAGCTTCACCGCCAACAACCGCATCTATTCCGTGGTAAGCAGTGAAGACAAGAGCCACCTGATGGTATTTAAGGTCAACTCCCGCGACAGATCGAAGTATATCATCACCACCAACCTGTTCGATGACCAACTGAACCATAAGAAAAGGGCACGCTTTGTTATCAATATGGATGAAAACCGTGATTACCTGGACGAATTCAACGTGGATAATGACGGCGACTTTGTATTTACCCGCTTCAACCGCACCAGCAACGAAAGCATAGAATCCGCTCAGATCATCTGGAAGCCGGCCACGGCAGATTCGATAATAGTAGTGGACGTTCCCCACGAAAAGATATGGCTGGACGAGCCGCACCTGAAGGTGGACAACGTGAACAAGCGTTATTTCCTTACCTCCTTCTACTACAAGGAGCGCCGCGGCAATATCGACGGCTTCTTCTTTTACGTGTGGGACAAGGGCAGCAGGGCTCCCGCCATGCAGAACTCCATCTCACTGGGTGAAGAGCTCAGGAAAGAGGCCCGCAACGGCAATAATCTCCGCATGGCCTTCAACGACTACTTTGTGCGCAACGTGATCGTGAAAAGGGACGGCGGGTTTATCATCAACAGCGAAGCCTACTATACCACTTCCCGCTTCAACAGTTGGAACCGCTGGGGTTACCTCTACGGGCCTAACAACCGGTACGACTACCTGAGCATGTCGCCCATGTACAATAGCTGGTTCTGGAGGAACCGCTTTACGGGACCGGGCGGGCAGCCCGTACGCCATCATGCGGACAATATTACCGTGCTGTCTTTCGACAAGGAAGGGAAGATCGAGTGGAGCAATGTCATTCACAAGGAGCAATACGACGACGAATCGGACGACCGCATCTCTTACCAGGTCATGAACACCGGCTCGCAAATACACTACTTATTCAATATGGATGAGAAAAGGGCGCTGCTGCTGAACGACTATACCCTGACGCCCGACGGCCAGATGAACCGCAACCCGACACTGAAGAACCTGGACCGCGGATATGAGTTCCTTCCCAAATACGCCAAGCAGGTAAGCGCAAGGCAAATGATCATGCCCTGCTTCCATCGCAATTATATTTGCTTTGCAAAAATCGAATATAATTAATAGCATTGCCGGGTGATTGGCATTTTCAAACAGAAGTCACCGGGCAACATAGTGCTTCTGCTCCTGTTCGGCTTGTTCATTAAGGTTCCGGTGTTTCTCTATCCAAAACCTATTGTAGCAACCAACCAGGACGGGCGGCTGTATCATGCCCTGGTTTCCTTTCTTACCGTCCCGGGCGCCAGCAATGCCTGGATCAGTGCCGTTGTGGCCTTTGTGCTGCTGTACATGCAGGCGCTGATGCTCAATTACCTTGTAAATGAATACAGGATGACGCCCCGGCAGAGTTACCTGCCTGGGATGTCGTACCTGCTGGTGACCTCGCTGCTGCCGGAGTGGAACTATCTTTCGGCGCCGCTGGTATCGGCAAGCTTTATCATCTGGATGTTCATCTGCCTGTACCGGCTTTATAACGTGTCGAATGCCCGCGGGAAGGTGCTTAATATAGGCCTGATAGCCGGCATCAGCTCATATATCTTCTTTCCATCGGCCCTGTTCATCGTGTGCATACTGATTGGCCTGATGATCCTGAAGCCTTTCCGCCTGAACGAAACGCTGCTGTTCCTGATGGGCTGCCTGGCTCCTTATTACTTTTATGCCATTTATCTTTTTCTTACGGACCAACTGACGCTGTACAATCTTTTCCCGCATATAGATGTGTCCGTTCCTTCAGTAAAGAGCACCATCTGGCTGGCTTTCAGCACTGCCCTGCTGGGTATTCCTTTTCTTGTAGGCGGCTATTATACCCAGGTGCACCTGAGAAAGATGCTGATACAGGTACGGAAGAACTGGAGCATACTGCTTCTTTACCTGGTGCTGGCTCTTTTTGTTCCTTACATCAACAACTCGGAGACCCTTCAT
The DNA here is from genome assembly GCA_036399455.1 of Flavisolibacter sp. GTDB lineage: Bacteria > Bacteroidota > Bacteroidia > Chitinophagales > Chitinophagaceae > Flavisolibacter. Next base: position 4,694 of record DASWNB010000435.1, read on the forward strand.
GCCTGGGTGCTGGCCGCCGCTCCCTTCGCCGCTTTTCACGCCAGTGCTTATTTCTATGCGGGCAAGTGGACGGCGAACGTGCTGTTCTTTCTTACCGTTGGGTATATACTTTACCAGCAGTATGGGACGGTGGCGTGGAAGTAGGAGGGTTTCACGAAGAAGAGAAACAGAAACAGAAACAGAAACAGAAAGAGAGCGGAGAGGGTGTACTGAACTACAGTTATTTCATTCGGGTTTCTTTTGGGGTAGCGACGAGTCCTGTAGCTACAACTTAGCGAAGAACACAATGGCGGTCGCAGGCTCCCGCATATTGCGCCGGCAGGCGCTCCCCTGCGTTCTTATGGCTTTCGTGATTAAGGGAACGCCTGGACACTAAGAGGAACACGAAGGACAAGATTGTAGTTCAGGGCACCCTCTTCGCTCTCTTTCTGTTTCTCTTTCTGTTTCTGTTTCTGTTTCTGTTTCTCTTCTTCGTGAAACCTTCGCGCCCCCGCGCCTTCGTGGTTACCCAAGGAAGCGTAGCCTAAGAAGAAACCGCTAAAGAAAGGAATAGCACACCTGAAAAACCTCAAACCTCAAACTTCAAACCTCAAACATTAAGAATTCCTGATTCCCAATTGACCTCCCCTTTAGCTACCTTTGCGTTTTCAATACAGAAACTATGAAATTCGGCATTGTTGTTTTTCCAGGCTCCAATTGCGACAGGGATATGCATGATGCTCTGGTGTATGACCTGAAGCAGGAAGTAAAGATGCTGTGGCACAAGGACAGCGGCCTGGAAGGGTTTACCACGGAGGACTGCATAGTGCTGCCCGGCGGCTTTTCCTATGGCGATTACCTGAGAACAGGGGCGATTGCCCGCTTCAGCCCTATCATGCAAAGCGTTATCGACTTTGCCCGCGCTGGCGGGAAGGTGCTGGGCGTGTGCAACGGCTTCCAGATACTCTGCGAATCGCACCTGCTGCCCGGAGCGCTGCTCAGGAACAATAACCAGCAATATATCTGCAAGAACGTTTTAGTCAAAGACGCAGAGGATAACGTGTATAAGATTCCCATTGCCCACGGCGAAG
>DASWNB010000436.1:0-9282 GCA_036399455.1 Flavisolibacter sp.
AATCGACCGCTACAACAACTGGACGCTGGGTTGCATCTCCATGAAAAACTCAGACGTAAAAGAGCTGTATGGGTATATACAGCCGGGCACTACGGTGGTGATTAGGAAGTAGCGAGGGATTGGGAATTAGGAATTGGCCGATTGTGATCTGCCTGGCGGCTGCTCCTAATTCCGCATCCCTAATTCCCGATTCCCAGCAACTCGCAGCTTGCCAGAAACTCCGTGACCTGCGTCTTCCACTGTACCGGTTCCCTGTTTAAGAAAGACTCGTGACCTGCGCCTTCGTAGATCGCGAGTTTTTTTTGTGCCGGAAGGTTGTTGAAGATGGATTCGGTTTCGGAGCGGGATACGTAAGGGTCTTTGTCGCCCCACTGGAGAAGAACCGGGCAGTTCACTTCACGGGCATAAGCCGTGGGACTATGATTGAAACCGTTGAATCCTCTTTCCACCCCGGCCCAGAAGGTGACCAGGAAGGCAAAGGGCTGGGAAGGGAAACCATGCATGCGGGCCCTTGCCCTCATGTGGTCCTGCAGGCAGCCGAAAGGCATGTCGGCGATCAGCGCGGCGGGCTGCACCTTTTTTTCGGCCACAGCCTTGAGGCATACCGCCGCACCCATGGACACCCCGTAAAGTATGATATTGCGGTTACCCCGGCCCTGCGCAAACACAAATGCCTTCTGCACTTCCCCGGTTTCTTCCACGCCAAACGTGCTGTTGTTGCCATCGCTGCGGCCATGCGCCCTGAAATCCACCAGCAGCACATTATAGCCCATCTGCCGGAACATGGCGGCTTCATTGATAACATAAGACTTGTTCACCGAGATCCCATGAAACAAAATCACGCAGCCTTTGGCGCTGTCGTTCCCCGCATACCAGCCCTCTATAGGCAAGCCATTGGAAAGCGTTAGTGTGATATGCTCCACGGGGAAGTCCGGCTCCGAGAGCCCCGGCTGCTTGTAAAAGCGCGGGCCTACAAAAAGCTTCCATGTACGTGAAAAAATATTCGGTGAAGAAAACCCGGGCCGCTGTGGCGCATCGTAAAAGTGGGTGAACTTATGAGCATAAAAAGCGGCGCTGATATTCATCAGCAGCACCTGCACCAGCAACACCCAAAATACCCATCGCAGCAGGGAACGGATCTTAGCGGAACGGAAGCGAAGCGGCATGAGGGCAAATGTAGAGGATTCTTGTTTCTGGTTTATGGTTTATGGTTTTCTGGTTCTTTAGGCGCAGTCAATCTTTTTATTGGCAAGCCCTCTCTATTATACCGAAGAAAATATTCAATATTCAATATGTCAATGCTCAATTTTCAAGTGGGCTCCGAAATGGAAACTCCTTGAAAGTTGAGCATTGAGCGTTGAATATTGAGAATTTTAAAACAGCCTTCCGCTAAAAGAAAAGCATCTCCCCCTATAAACGACCCATTCACCATTCACGAATTACACCCTCCCTCTAGCTATCTCCTCCACCACCGCCGGATCAAGCAGCGTTGAAGTATCGCCGAAATTGGAGGTTTCGCCTTCGGCGATTTTGCGCAGGATGCGGCGCATGATCTTGCCGCTTCGTGTTTTGGGAAGGCCGGGAACGAACTGGATCTTGTCGGGCTTGGCAATGGGACCGATGATGCGGGAAACGGTCTGGACGATGTCGCGGCGGTCCATTTCCTCGCCGTGGCTGCTGGCCTGCATCACCACGTAGGCATAGATGCCCTGTCCCTTGATGTCGTGCGGGTAGCCTACTACGGCGCTTTCCACCACACCGGCGTGCATGTTGATGGCGTTCTCCACTTCGGCTGTGCCTATGCGGTGGCCGCTTACGTTCAGCACGTCATCCACCCTGCCGGTAATGCGGTAATTGCCTTCCTCATCGCGCAGCGCGCCGTCGCCGGTGAAGTAAAGATTTTCGTAGGTGGAGAAATAGGTTTGCCTGCACCGCTCGTGATCGCCATAAGTGGTGCGGATGATGGAAGGCCAGGGCGCTTTGATGCAAAGGTTGCCGGAGGCGGGATTGCCCATGATCTCTTTCCCGTTCTCATCCACCAGTATGGGTTGCACGCCGGGCAGGGGCAGTGTGGCGTGTGCGGGCTTTGAGGGTGTTACACCTGCAAGGTTGGAGATGAGGATGCCGCCGGTTTCGGTCTGCCACCAGGTATCTACTATGGGACATTTCTTTTTGCCGATATGCTCATCATACCAATGCCATGCTTCCTCGTTGATAGGTTCGCCCACGGTGCCCAATACTTTAAGCGAGGACAGGTCGCGGCCTTGAAGCGGCTCCAGGCCAAAGCCCATGAGGGAGCGGATGGCGGTTGGCGCAGTGTATAGGACGTTCACCTTGTATTTATCCACTACCTGCCAGAACCTCCCGGCATCGGGCCAGGTAGGAATGCCTTCGAACATGAGCGTGGTAGCGCCTGCGCTCAGCGGGCCGTAAAGTATGTAGCTGTGCCCTGTTATCCAGCCTATGTCCGCCGTGCAGAAGTGAATGTCGCCGGGCTCGTACTGGAAAACATTTACGAAAGAGTAGTTGGTAAAAACCATGTAGCCCGCGCAACTGTGCACCACGCCCTTGGGCTTGCCCGTGGAGCCGGAGGTATATAATATAAAGAGCAGGTCTTCGGCATCCATCTCCTCCGCTACGCATTCCTGCAGTCCGAGGGTTTCCACTTTCTTTACCTCGTCTTCCCACCATACATCCCGTCCCTTTATCATGCTGACCGCCGTTCTTGTGCGGGTGCATACGATCACTCTTTTTACAAAGGGACAGGTAACAAGCGCATCATCAATTACCGATTTGAGCGGAATGTCCTTTGCGCCGCGGAAGGCGCCGTCGCAGGTGATGATGTATTCCGCCTTTGCATCCTGCAGCCTGTCCGCAATGCTTTGGGCGCTGAAGCCGCCGAAGATCACGGAATGTATGGCGCCGATGCGGGCACAGGCCAGCACGGCAATGGCCAGCTCGGGTATCATACCCATGTAGATGCACACGCGGTCGCCTTTTCTGACGCCGTTGTTTTTCAGCACATGCGCAAATTGGCAAACCTTATCATAAAGATTTTTATAGGTAAGCACCCGGTGATGCTCTTCGGGATCGTTGGGTTCCCAGATGATGGCCGGCTTGTTGGCAAGCGCTTCCAGGTGGCGGTCGAGGCAGTTTTCAGTGATGTTGAGCCTGCCGCCGCTGAACCATTTCACGTCGGGTCCGGAAAAGTTCCACTCAAGGGCTTTATCCCACTTCCTGCTCCACCTGAAATGCCCCGCGACGCCGCTCCAGAACTCTTCCGGCTGCTCCACGCTCTGCCGGTAAGCCTCTGTGTATTCTTCAATTGATTTTACCTGGTAAGGATATGACATAGGAGGGAAATTAATAAAAAGTCCGCGAACGATAACGATAACCGACCACCGATGACCGATCTTCTTCTACCGCCCGGCTACTCCTGCGACGCCTGCTTCCATCACCGGTTACAGGTCATCATTCATCCCTTCGGTTACCGGTGGTCGGTTACCGGTCAACCCTTTCGGACTGATACTTGCATTACAATGACATTGTTTTCAAACGTTTAGTTTTTTTCTTACCACTTTTGATATTAATTTCGCGGTCGAATGAATAAGAGGAAGAACATATTCAGCTTTCGTCATATCGTCTCCAGCATAGTGATGCTGCTGGCGCTGGCCTGGCTGACCGTGAGCCTTCCTTATGTTTATGCCAGCCAGAAGGCGCAGAAGGAACACAACCGGGCCGTGCAATCGCAGGCCGTTCCGGAAGAAGAAACCTGTAATCCTTTTGCAAACACCACCGAAGAAAAAACCGAAGGTGGCGTGAACACACTTTCCGAGTACCTGCACGACATGCACCAGATGGCGCATCATTACGTCATCATCGACAAATACTACAAAGGACATCTTTCCAATCTTTATTTCGCTTTCCATCCCGACCTGATTTCACCGCCTCCCGAAGCATAACTCCATCCATGTTACGGCAATCTCTGCTCTTTCGGGGCTAAACCCTGCTGAGTACGCGTGTATTCACCGCATTCATATCACTAATGCACAGGCCCGTCCCTGAACGCAGCAGCCAGCCTGCCGGAACATTACATATTCCATAAGCCTCATCCTGGCTCTTGCTTGCTATCTGAATTAAGAATCCTTCGGACTGTTATCGATTTATTTACTCTAAACTATTAGTGTCATGAGGCGTGTTAGTACGTACCTAAAGACCGCGGGATCGGATATCCCTTCAGCTATTGTTGTCTTTCTTGTTGCCCTGCCGCTGTGCCTGGGCATTGCACTCGGTTCCAATGCGCCGCTATTCAGCGGCCTGATCGCGGGCATGATCGGCGGTATCGTAATCGGCTTGCTGAGCGGCTCGCAACTGAGCGTAAGCGGACCTGCCGCAGGTTTGACCACCATCGTGGCAGGCGCCCTGCTGAAAATTCCTTTTGAAGCATTCCTGCTGTCTGTGTTCATCTGCGGCATACTGCAGATACTCTTCGGCTTCCTGAAAGCCGGCATTATTGGCGACTATGTGCCCAGTTCCGTTATCAAGGGCATGCTGGCAGCTATCGGCCTTATTCTTATCCTGAAACAATTACCCCACCTGGTGGGCTACGATGCCGATTATTATGGCGATGAAAGCTTCCGCCAATCCAACAACGAGAATACATTCTCCAGCATCGCCCAGGCTGTACGCCAGATCACACCGATAGCGGCTACGATAGGCCTGGTGTGCCTGGTGATACAGATCGTATGGGAAAAATTCACCGCGGGGAAGAAAGGCTTTATCCGCCTGGTACCCGCACCGCTGCTGGTAGTGCTCATAGGCGTAGCAATCAACGAGATCATTCTCGCCTCCAATCCCGGCCAGGCCCTCGACCCCAAGCACCTGGTGACCATTCCCATGGCAGAAAGCGCCAGCCAGTTCTTCTCCTTCTTCACCTTCCCCGACTGGGGCCAGGTGATGAACAAGCAGGTGTGGATTGCAGCGGGAACACTGGCCCTCGTTGCCAGCCTGGAAACCCTGCTGAGCATTGAAGCCATAGACGACCTTGACCCTTACCAGCGTGTGACCAACAAGGAAAGGGAACTGAAGGCGCAGGGCGTGGGCAATATGCTGTCCGGGCTTATCGGCGGCCTGCCCATCACCTCGGTGATCGTACGCTCCTCGGCCAACGTGAATGCCGGCGCCAAATCCAAAATGTCGGCGGTTTACCACGGTTGCCTGCTGCTGCTTTGCGTAGCCTTTATTCCCGGGCTGCTGAACAGGATACCGCTGTCCTGCCTGGCCGCCATACTGATCTTTACCGGTTACAAGCTGGCCAAGCCCGCACTGTTCAAAACCTACTATCAAAAAGGATGGAACCAGTTCCTGCCTTTTGTCATCACCATCGGCGCCATCCTGCTCACCGACCTGCTGGTTGGCGTGCTGATAGGCATTGCAGTGGGACTGTTCTTTGTGCTGCGGACCAATTTCAAGTCTTCGGTGTTTGTAGTGAACGACCACAACAAATACCTGTTCCGCCTGCGGAAGGACGTGTCGTTCATGAACAAGCCCATCATCAAGAACAAGCTGGAGGAAGTGCCCGAAGACTCTTTTGTACTCATCGACGCGCAGCGTGCCGATTTTATCGACCGCGACGTGGTGGAAGTGATCGAAGACTTCATGATCCATGCACCGCTGAAGAACATCAGGGTGGACCTGAAGCTGAGCGCCACCCGCCAGCACGGTTTTGATGAAAAAATAATCGGTGACAACAACCTCAAGGCGGATATTGTCCGCACGGAGGAGAAGAAACTGGAGACGGTAGAAGCGGTTTGAGGTTAGTCGTAAGCCGTAAGTCTTAAGCCCGAAGCCGTTCGGCCGGAGCTTAACCTAGAAATAACCAACAGGAAGGAAATGGGCTTAGGGCCTAAGACTTACGGCTTCTGACTTACGACTTTTAATTAATTTACACTAGCCTTTTAAATAAGAACTATGAACTCGTACGAAAAACTGTTACTGGAAAACAAAGCCTGGGCCGCAGAAAAGGTAAATGACGATCCCGAATATTTCAAGAGACTGGCCCATTTGCAGAAACCCGAATTTTTATGGATCGGCTGCAGCGACAGCCGCGTTCCGGCCAACGAGATCACGGGCACACAGCCCGGTGAGATCTTCGTGCACCGCAACATCGCCAACATGGTGGTGAACACCGACGTGAACCTCCTGGCCGTGCTGGACTATGCAGTCACGCACCTGAAAGTGAAGCACGTGATCGTTTGCGGCCACTACGGCTGCGGCGGCGTCAAGGCGGCCGCTACGCAACAGGATTTCAAGCCCGTGCTGAACATGTGGCTGCGCAACATCAAGGACGTGTACCGCCTCCACCGCGATGAGCTTCACGGCATCCAGGACGAGGAAGAGCGCTGCGACCGCCTGGTGGAACTGAACGTGCGGGAACAGGTAACAAACCTGGCCAAGACCTCCATCATCCAGCGCTTCTGGAAACGCGAGCAAAGACCCGATCTCCACGGCTGGGTCTACGGCCTCAAGGATGGCATCATAAAACCCGTGTATGAAATGAAAGCGGGTACGCATATTGATGGCTTATACGAATACGACGGTTTGTGAGAACGATAACCGATGAACGATGAACGATGAACGATGAACGTTAACCGATGAACGATGACCGATGAACGATGACCGATGATTCCTACGGTTATCGGTTATCTCTAATCGGTCATCCTAAAAACATATATCATGAAATGTCCTAATTGCAATGAAACACTGGTAATGGCCGACAGGCAGGGGGTGGAAATCGATTATTGTCCCAAATGCAGGGGCGTATGGCTGGACAAAGGCGAGCTGGACAAGATCATTGAAAGAACTTCCGGCTACGTACCCGGCCCGGACATGACCAGCGACCAACCCGGCGAGTCCTACAAAAGCCACCCGCACCACAGCGGCGATTACAACGATCCCTACTACAAAAACGACCCCTACTACAACAAGGACGATCCACGTTACAAGCACAGGAAGAAGAAAGGATTCTTAGGGGACTTTTTTGATTTTGATTAAACGGGGGAACTGATGGCTTTTAGCTGTTGGCTACTGGCCTGTTCATGTTCATCTAGATACGTGACCTGCGATGTTGTTCGGGAATTAACGGCCAGGGCGCAAAGACGCCAGGAAAAGAAATGCAAAAAGAATCCTTTTGCTGTTTACCTTCCTGGCGCCTTTGCGCCCTGGCCGTTATCTCTCGAGTCTCTTTAATAAGAAGATGCTCATACCCGGACGAAAACAAGCCAACATCCAACAGCTAAAAGCCATCAGCTTCGTATATTAGCTTGTGCAACCCCAAACCAACACAGCTCCTTCCTCGATATGGAAGGTCATCACTGCCTCATCCGTAGGTACGCTTATAGAGTGGTATGACTTCTATATTTTCGGAAGCCTTTCCACCATCATCGCCGCCAAGTTTTTCCCGGAGGGTAATCCTACCGCAGCCCTGCTCTCCACGCTGGCTACTTTTGCTGCAGGCTTTATAGTAAGGCCTTTCGGGGCGCTGGTCTTTGGCAGGCTCGGCGACATCATCGGGCGCAAATACACTTTCCTGCTCACGCTGGTGCTTATGGGCATTTCCACTTTCCTTATTGGACTGGTGCCTTCCTTTGCCTCCATCGGCTACTGGGCCCCGGCGCTGGTGCTGCTCCTGCGCCTGTTGCAGGGACTGGCCCTGGGCGGGGAATACGGCGGGGCCGCCACCTACGTGGCAGAGCATTCGCCTCCGCACCGCCGCGGCTTTTTTACCAGTTGGATACAAACCACGGCAACGCTGGGACTGTTCGTTTCGCTTGGTGTGATACTGGCCGTACGCAACATCGTGGGGGTAGATGAGTTCACCAACGGCAACGGCTGGCGCTATCCCTTCCTGCTGTCCATCTTGCTGGTGGTGGTTTCTATTTTCATCCGCCTCAAAATGCAGGAATCGCCCCTGTTTGCAAAGCTGAAGCAAGAAGGAAAGACATCAACCAACCCGCTGAAGGAAAGCTTCGGAAGAAAGGCCAATTTCAGGATGGTGCTGCTGGCGCTGTTTGGTGCTACCATGGGACAGGGCGTCATCTGGTACACCGGCCAGTTCTATGCGCAAAGCTTCATGCTCACCGTTTGCAAAATAGAATACGAGCAGGCCAATACCATCATCCTCATAGCCCTTGTGCTGGCCACTCCTTTCTTTGTGGTGTTTGGAGCGCTTTCGGACAAGTGGGGAAGAAAGCACATCATGCTGGCAGGCATGCTGCTGGGTGTGCTGCTCTACCGTCCCATCTTCAAAGAGATCTATTCCACTGCCGATGTATCGCAGAAAACCGTGTCAGGCAATCCGCTGCCGACCGATGCGGCCCTTTATCCTTCCACCATGCAGGTGCAGTACAGCGACGGCACGGCCATGAAGGTGACCACCACGCAAAAGGCAGGGAAAACGGAACAGAAAAAAGAAGTGACCCTCGCCGGCGGCGACCAGTGGAAGCTTGTGCTGCTCATTGCCGCGATGGTGATCTTTGTAACGATGGTGTACGGCCCCATAGCAGCCTTCCTGGTAGAATTGTTCCCCACGCAGATACGCTACACCTCCATGTCGCTTCCCTACCACATCGGCAACGGCGTATTCGGGGGATTGGTGCCTTTCATTGCCCTGCTCATCACCACCCTGCCAAACACGAATTACCTATCCGGCCTCTGGTATCCAATTGGCGTGGCGGCCCTCAGCCTGGTGATCGGCGCCCTTTACCTGCCGGGAAAAAACAAAAACGACGAACCCCATAACTCCTTATCATGAACCAAATAAAGCGCTACCTGGGAATGGTATGGATGCTGCTGGGCCCCGCCCTCATCATCCTGCTCATCTACAGCGCCCTTCTCAACATCGACACCGCCGGCACAAAAGAAATCAACAAGCCCATTCCCTGGATCATCATCATTGCTATTTTCACCCCTATCGCCATCGGGCTTTCCATTTTTGGATGGTATGCGTGGAAGGGAGAATACGATGAGGAGGTGGAAGGTAAAAGGTAAAAGGCGGAAGGTTCTTAGGTGGAAGATGCGGTTCTTTAGCAGTCAGACCTTTTGTAATTCTCAATATTCAATGCTCAATACTCAAGTGCGTTCCAAAACGAACTATGGCATCAGAGGAACACTTGAGAATTGAACATTGATTATTGAATATTGCCCCGCAACAAGCCTGCATCCTGTAAAAGCTGCCCGCTCCACAATGACTCGTCTGTGGACCGTGGACTGTGGACCGTGGAC
>DASWNB010000437.1:0-2231 GCA_036399455.1 Flavisolibacter sp.
CATGATGCAGTTATACAGCTTGTCCGGGGCGATGCCGGTGTAGATGTTGTAGGCATAGGCATTGTCCACCGGCTTCCATTTGAGCCAGGCGCTGCGCTTGTCCTTTTCGGTGCGCAGCACGATAAAGTTCTGAACCGCACCGGGCACGGAGCCGCCGCCTTTTCCAAATACACGAAAGCCGCTCAGCGCAAATTTACCTGTGGGCATTTTAATATTCTCCAGCTTCAGGAATCTTGTTTTTACCGGCTGGGGTAATTCGATGTAATCATGCGGCACGTCTGTCCTGTTGTTGCTCTTGTCCACCAGCAGCTTCCAGGATTTTCCATCAGCGGAGTGAAAGATGCGGTACTGGTGATAGACTCCTTTCGATTTGCCGAGGAACTCTGCGTCCTGGTCGGCATAGTTTACCTGTATGGCGTGAACGGTGGAAACAGCGCCAAGATCGGATTGTATCCACTCGCCTTTGTTACCTGTTGCAGCGCTCCAGTAGGTTTTGATGTTTTCGTCGACTGCATGGTTGGGATAATAGCTGCCGAGGGTGGAGGAAACCATGACCGGCTTGTTGTAGTTGAGCAGCATCCACCCGGTAAAGCGAGATTTCAGATGATCGGCAGGGCCGTCGGGAAGGTAGTGAGGGTAATCGCCAAAGACGGTATTGGTATACAGCACATCATCCTTGTCGAAACCAGTGGGCCACATGCTGATCCGCCGCTCGAAGTTGTTCTTTACGCCAACAACGGTGGTGGAAACGTGCCACCAGTTCTTCCAGCGGTCCTGGAAGGTGCTGCCGTGTCCTGCGCCACGGGCAAAGCCGCCGGGTTTGTAGGAAAAAGGATTATGCGGTGGAGGCGTAAAGGGGCCAAGCGGGCCGTTGCCTACCACAACTCCATCGGCATAGCCGCTGAACTCCGTGCCGGGTGCACCGTACTGGAAATAATACTTGCCGTTGTGTTTCGTCATCCATGCGCCTTCCGTGAAAGGATCGAGAAAGGTGTTGTCGAGGTACTCACCAAAGCGCTGCCAGCCAAAGCGTTCATGGTTCAGGCGGAACAATTCTTTTCTTTGGCCGATGGGCTTAAAGGTGTTACGGTCCACTTCAATACCGTAGAGGGGATAGAGATTGCTGCTGCCCCAGTAGCAATAAAGCCTTCCATCATCATCAGGAAAAAATGCGGGGTCCCAGGCGCCTACTTCAAAGGAGTCGATAACTTCCTTCCAACTGTCGGTCCTGGGATTGGTGCTCATCCAGATAGGGAAGTTCTTTTCATGCGTGGAGCCTATCACCAGCAGCGTATCTCCCTGCACCCAAACGGCCGGGGCGCAGAGTTCATCATACACCTTGTGCCAGGGCTTGAGGAAAAGTCGAGGCACGAAGTTCCATTTGAGGAGGTCGGAGCTCCACCAGTAACCCCACTGGTTGGTGGAGAAGAGGTAGTAATCATTTTTATAATTTACAATAACGGGATCTGCCGTCGTGCGGTGGCGGCCCCATTCCGTAAAGTTTGGTATGGGTGAATAGCCGTAGTCGATATTGATCGGGTTGCAATAGGTGGCTGGCTTCTTTTGCGCAAAAGCCGCCACCTGGAGCAGGAACAGTATGAGTGCGGTTATGTATGTTTTCTTCATTGGTTCTGTTTAAATCACTATTGCAGCCAGGGACTTTCAAAGCCCAGTTTCTGCAAGCCGGTCTTCACTTCGGGGTTGCTCATGAACAGCTTCCACAGCAGCCCGCTGCGGTAGTTTTCTATCATCACAATAATGGGTCCCTGGTCAATGGCAAGATGTGACTGTGCATACCAGTTTTTTGTTTCATTGAACGCATCCACAAATCCGTACTCGCTCCAGATGCGGTCGCCGAGGTTTTCATAAAAATGCCTGAGGGCCTGCATGGAAAACTGCGGCGTGTAAGGGAAAGCGGAAAGCGCCGCGGTAGGGCTGATCACGCCCAAATCCTCCGTGGGGGAATGTGCTCCATAGCCGCGGTGGTTGTCGCTGGCCGTAAGTCCCCAGCAGTTGGCGCCGTAACCTTTAAAGCCGTTCGGGTTTCTTATGCAATGCTCACGGTTGATGAGTGTGTGGTTCAGGTTCTGCGTCCAGTAATCGGCATAGGAATCTTTCAATCCACGCGGGTCAATTCCCAGGAATGAATAATGCGAGAAGAACAGCGGGCCGCCGTAGTCGAAGCCCAGCGGAAGCTTGATGCCGTAGTATTCCCTTTCATTTCTGAAATG
>DASWNB010000438.1:0-11155 GCA_036399455.1 Flavisolibacter sp.
GTGTCTGATCCCGATTTTACAGCAACCACCCTGAAGGTATTGCGGGAAACCACCCTTGAAGGGGCCGCGCAGGTGGGCGCTTCACTGAAGGTAACGGGCGATACCACGCTGAGCAATGTTACAGCAAGGAATATTACGGCAAGCGAAGGGTTGAACGTGTCGGGGAACACAACGGTCAAAAATGTCAACGCCGCTTCACTCACGGTGGATGGCGACGGCAGGATCGGGAGCCTTACGGCAAACAACAGCCTTGTTGTGAACGGCAGCTCCACGTTGAACAACTTGGTGGTCAAAGGGCCTTTCAATGCCTACAGTTCTTTTTCGGCGCTGAAGAACGGGGTGTTGCTGGCCTCGGGAACGAACCTCCCGGCAAAATACTTCACTGCCAAAACGGACGGCTTTATCGTATCCTATACCGGTTACCCGGAAAATATCAGCAAAATGTCGAATACCATAGCCCAGTTGTATTCCGCCGGAATATGGCTCCAGAACCTCGGCGGCAGTACCGGCACCTTTGGAGCGGCCTGGTCGGATACGATGGTGGGCAATCCCAACAGCATGTGTATACCGGTAGCGGCAGGAAACACCGGCGGTTACGGGGGCTACCAGATGTCGGGGAACCAGCAGGATTCCACCATGTGGTTCTATTGGTTCGCGCTGGGAACGGCTGCCATGGGTGAGAACACCTTCGAGATGCTGGATAGCGCGGAGGGCCAAGAGCCGCCGCCACCCAGAATCTCCCATATGCCGAAAGAAAATTCCGCTGAGCGCGAATCGGCCGCTTATGATTTTGTTTCCAGGCTCGAAGCTGCTTTTGACAAACAGGTTGCGGAGGAGTTGAAACATGAGCTTACCGCCATGCTTTTGAAACTGTAGCTGGAAGACTCATCATCAATAAAACCATTGCCTCATGGCCCGAATAATTTATTGGAACATCAACAACTTTTCCCGTCCCAAGATACAGGTGCCGGCGCCGCCGGCCGCAGCCCTGGAGGCAACTGCTCGCCTCAATTACATAGTGCAGAACGTGCTGCGGGGGCCTGTAGGCGGCCCGATACCCGACATCATCATCGTGGTGGAGGTCTACAGCCGGGTGCGGGAAGTAGGAGCGGAAGGCACGGTATTGGGATCGACGGGGAATGCCGGGCAGGGCGTACGCCTGCTGCTGGCCCAGATCAGGGCCGATGCCGTCCTTGGCGCGGGAGGCAGCAATTGGTGCGTAGTGCCTCCCATAAACCTGGGCACGATGGGCCAGCGCGAAGCGGTTGCCGTCTATTATAACGCCACCACGCTGCAGTTCACCGGTCCTAACCTGATATACCTGTTGTACGGCGCCGTGCCGCAGTCGCAACCGGTAAACGCCGCAACCCATGCCGCCATTGCCAATTACCCGCCCAACTGGGTAGCCGAAATGCCGGCCCTGGGCCGCACTACCAACTTTATGGTCGGCGGAGTGGCTACGCCCATTCCGGAGAACCAGCTTGCGGGTGAATGGCAATACTTCATGCCCGGAACGGTGCGGCCCATACCTTCGAATCCTGCGCCGTGGGAGAACCCGCCAAACCGCATACAGTTCCCCAATGAAGGCTGCCGGGCCCCCTTCTATACGCGTTTCCTGGAAACAGGCGGGGCCGGGCGCACGTTGAATATTTTCGCGGTGCACACCTCGCCTTCCTCTGCCCGCCAGGCCGTCCTGCGCATGCAGAATATCCAGGATATGGCTGCCGTGGCTGGCGGCCAGGTAAACGTAGTGCTGGGGGATTTCAACGTGGACACGTTCGGGGGAGACAGGGGCGCTTACAACTGGATGATGCCTCCGGGTGGAATTTATACCTGTGAGCTGGACCCGAGGGTTGCGCACGCAGGCGCGGTGGTGCCGGCCCGCAAGCCTTACTGCATGACGCATCTTCTCCCTACTGTCCATGCCACGCCTTACAATAATACCGGGATGGGGGTGCCAACCGACCCCCAGCACAATGTTTACCCCCGCTACGGCTATATGGGAAGCTCCTGGCCTGCTATAAATGATTCGGGCGCCATCGACAACATCTTTACCGCTTACGGCGCGGGTGCAGGGGCCTCCGCCAACATTACCGTGGTGAACACGATAACAGGCACTCCCTACAACTGGCTGGGCGGCGCAACGCCCCCGGGCGTTACAGCCGAACTGACGGGCGGACTGCCTTACGCCAGCACTTTGGTGCCGCCCAACCAACTGGTGACCAGCCCGCCCGCCAATGCCGTGGCAGGCGGCATCGACTCGCCCAACCTTTTCCACGAGGGAGTGTTCCAGGGCTGGCCGAACTTTGGAAAGATCCATAGCACCAGCGACCACCTGCCCGTGATGATCGATATCTAAAATGAACAAACAAAAAACATTATGACCAGCCTGGAGAAATTGCAGTCGGTCCTGCAGGAACAGGTGAGCGCAGGCGGAGCCGTCACCGTTTCGGAAGCCACGATAAAGGAGGCCGGCATAGCTCCCGCCACCAACTTCGATACCATCATTCAGTCGTACCTGAAGCTGACCGGCGCACTCATCTTATCGGTAAAAGAAAACGTTCCGCCGCCGTCAGGCACCCGGCTTCTGGTAAGCGGCACGGCTTCCTTCCTTGAAGTAAAGTCCGTGTCCGTGCACGTCACCTTTACGCTGGAAAGCGACAATACCATGAATGCCCTGGTCGTTGCCACGCTGCCGGACAACTGGAAGTTCAGTACCAGTTTTTCACAGATGACCGCCTTCCCTTTCAGCAAGCTCTCTGTTACCGGGGCTTCCTACCTTCTTACTACGGCCTTGCAAGACAGTTATACCTGGAATAAACAGGTGCTGAGCCTAAAGCAGGGATTGAACTATGCATCCTTCCTGGGCATGGGAGGGCCTTTTGAACTTCTCCAGAAGCTTATCGGCACCCTGGCGCCCGAGGATAAGGTAGTGTTTACCGGCACCATCGACCCTACGCAGATCGATGATGCACATCCCAACCCGGCGGTTTCACTTGCCGGCACTCTCGATAAGCCCATCTCCGCCAAAACCAGCTTCAACCTGAGCGTGCCGCAGGTGCAGGTCATCAGCAATAAGGACGATACGGGATATGAGGTTTACTGGCTATGCTTCGCCTCCACGCTCAGCATAAACGGCAAGCCGTTCAGCATCTTCCAGGCAGCCCTCATGGAGAACTCGCCCAACCTGGAGCTCAGCATGCTTCCCTCCGGCAAGCCCATTACACCTGCAGATATTATTGGGCTGATAGGCGGAGTCGATTTCACCGCGTCGATACCGCCGGTCATGAAAGAGATTTTTGACGCCGTAGGCCTTGCGGGGCTTTCCGTATCCCTCAATACCAATACGATGGAGGTGCTTGCGCTGAACGCAGCCATAGGCGCCACCAAGCCCTGGCTAATGGGCCAGCTCGAATTGAAGGATATGGTGCTTAACTGTCTTGTGTTCATGCCGTTCAGCTCCGGCAGTTCCGTATCCATAGCATTCACCGCCACTGCACTCTTCTTCAAGGATATTTTCAAGGGCGAATTCCATTTTGAGATCAGCTATGACGTTTCCAGCAAGGCGCTGGTAATCGCGGCCAACTTCCAGGGTGAAGTGCATCTTAACGACCTGGTGAAAGGATTGTCCAATAATACCATTTCCATCCCTGAAAATTTTGCCGACATCGAATTCGATGATTTTGGAGTAACGTTCATGGAGACCGGCGGGACCTATGAATACACCCTGTATGGCAGCGCGAAAGGCACTTTCCCCATCAAGGTTCTGGACAGCCCGGTTGTGGCCACGTTCGAGGTGAACATCGACTCCGCGCAGAAGTCGTATGTGCTTGTGGGCGGGCTTACCATAGGCGATTCGTTCTTCCAGGCCACCGCCGACCTGGGCGGCGGAAAGCAGGTGCTTTCGGGAAGCTGGCAGGCATTGAACAACGACTATCTCGGCCTCGACCAGTTGCTGCCTGCGCTGGGCTTTCCCAACCCCTCGATACCTTCCGATCTTGACCTGGGGCTGAAGTCAGCCGCCATCGCTTACAATATCACGGACCAGACCTTTATGATCACTGCGGAATCCGCCAATTATGGAAACGCGGTATTCGTGGCCTACAAGGACACGGTCACGGCCAAGTGGCAATTTTATTTCGGGCTTAAGATCGACAGGCCCATCAACCTTTCCAATCTTCCGCTGCTCAATAAAGTATTGTCGCAGGATGAGCGGCTGGAGATCAGGGCGCTGCAGGTGATACTTTCATCCGTTCCGCTGGACCCCAACAAACCGGCCGATAAAAAAGAGATCGACCTGATAGATGGCCTGATCAAACCGGACTACCCGTCCATCCCGCAACAGGGGCTTACCGGCAGCATCGCCTTGTCCGCACAGTTCGACTTTGGGGGGTTCATCATTCCGCTCAGCATCGGCACGCCCAAAAAGCAGGCCGGCGGCCCTGCGCTTCTCCCGGGCAGCGGCACGGTAGTGGGCAGCAGCTCGGGGAACAGCGCAGCCCCTGTTCCCGCTCCTACGGAATCCGCCGACGGAGCTACCTGGTTCAACATCCAGAAAAGTTTTGGCCCTGTCAGCTTTCAGAAGGTGGGGGTAAAATATGAAGACGGCGTTCTTTGGTTCCTGGTCAATGCGGCGCTTACGGCGGCCGGCCTGGAGATATCGGTGATGGGCCTTGCGGTGGGTTCGCCGCTTTCTTCCTTCAAGCCCGAATTCAACATACAGGGCCTGGGGATCAGTTTTTCAAACGAGGCGGTGACCATTAAAGGCGCGTTCCTGAAGCTGCCCGTTAAACCGCCCGTTACGCTTGAATTTGCGGGCATGGCCACCATCCAGCTCAAGGCATTCGGCATCTCTGCCGTGGGAAGCTATGTGCAATTCAGCGGGCAAACCTCCATGTTCGTATTTGCGAACGTGAACGGGCCTTTTGGCGGCCCGCCCTTTTTCTTTGTCACCGGCTTTTGCGGCGGCTTCGGGTATAACAGCAGGCTGCGCATACCGGGGCAGAACGAGGTTTACCAGTTTCCCTTCGTGTCTTCGCTTTCCAACCCCGGAGTTCTTGGACCCAGCCCCGGGCCTACGGACGTGCTGCAAAAGATCATGGGCGGAGACAAACCCTGGGTAAGCCCTTCGGCCGGGGATATCTGGCTGGCGGCAGGCATCCAGTTCACCACATTCGAACTGGTGAATTCTACGGCTCTTCTGATCGCTGAATTCGGCAATAAATTCCTCCTGGCGCTGGTGGGCATTTCCAGGGCAAGGTTCCCGATGGCAGGAGATATGGTGTATGCTTATGTTGAACTGCAGCTTGAAGTGCTGTTCGACCCGGGTGACGGAGAAGTTTCGTTTACGGCGGTGCTTTCGCCCAATTCATTCCTGCTGGACAGGAACTGCCATTTAACCGGCGGATTTGCGATGGTGTTCTGGTTCGGCCCGAGCAGGTACGCCGGCGATTTTGTGCTGACGCTGGGCGGGTACAGTCCTTACTACAAGCCGCCCACCCACTACCCGCAGGAGCCGCGTCTTGGTTTCAACTGGGCCGTGGATGCCTCCATTTCCATTTCAGGCGGCGTTTATTTTGCACTCACCCCGGCGGCTGTGATGGCCGGGGGCAGCCTTGACGCCACCTATCATTCCGGCAACCTGAAAGCGTGGTTCAATGCACATGCCGACATCATCATCTGGTACAATCCTTTCCATTTTATTGCCGACATAGGCATCTCGGTGGGCGCTTCCTACAAGCTTGATATGGGGCTTTGCACCACTACACTGACAGTGGAATTAGGCGCCGACCTAACGCTTTGGGGGCCGCCCACCGGGGGAACGGCTACCATCCACTGGTTCGTGATCTCCTTTACGGTAGGCTTTGGCGCCGCCCAGACAGCGGGCATGGACAGGCAAACCTGGGATGATTTCAAAAAAGTGCTTCCCGCCCCCGGCGACGTGGTGAAGATCGTTCCGGTGACAGGATTGATGAACGGGCCTGTTGCGCCGGATAAAGCCAATGGCCCCGGGGTACGCAAGGCAATGGCGCTGCAGGATGATAAGGATGAAAAACCCTGGATCGTAAGAAGCGATAATTTTCAATTCACCACCAGCTCCTCCGTGCCGCTTACCGAACTATACATCGGCAGCGATGCCACCCCGGTAAAAACGGGCGGTGCGCTGAACATAAAACCCATGCAGGCTACGGGGCTCACCTCGAAGAAAACGCTGAGCATCATCAGTAAGGAAACAGGCATAAACGTCCTGGATAACACCTGGAGCATCGAAGCGTTGGCGGGCAGTGTGCCGAATGCCTTATGGGGAACCGGCAGCAGCCGCGAACTGCCGAAGGATGGTGATCTTATCAAGGGACAGCTCTCCGGTTTCAGGATAAAGGTGCCGCCTCCCGTCACAGGCAGCGGAACAGGAGACATCAGCATCGGGAAAGACCTGCAGTATGACCCGCTTCCCCCGGGCGGAAACCCGCTTCAGCTCGGGCTTGACCCGCAGGGCCCCGTTCCCGTAGCCAGCAACACCACTATTGCCGATATAGAACAGATCATGTCGGTAAGCAGCCAGCGCGACCAGGTATTCGGGTCATTTGCAGCCCTGGGTTTGGGCGGACTGGAAAACGGGGACCTGACAGAGTTTGGCAAAAAAGCCGGGGCCATATTCGTTAACGAACCACTTTTAACCGGAAACTAATGGGAAAATCAGTAAATGACAATCCGGCCTTGCCGGTGGGTGATATTGCTTTTTTCGATAACTACATTCCTTCGCTGGACGACGGGATCTATACCATCAGCGCAAAGACCGGGATAACAGGCCCGATCGATACCGGGGGATATTTTGAAGAGCCTGTCACCCAGGTGTTTGAAGTGCGTGGCCCGCAGTTCTCGCTGGCGCCTACCGAAGTGCATAGCGTTTACCCTCCGGCAAACAGCAATTCAGCGTATGACCAGTACCTCCCCAATATCGTGCTGGACAAGCGGGTGCTGCCATGGGAACGCGTGTTCAATGCCGGCGACAAGACCATCCCCTGGCTTTGCCTGATGGTGTTTGCGGAAGGAGAGATCGCCATTGATAAAGAAACGAACTCGCCGCTGAAGAACACCACCGTGCAGGAATTTTTGAACCCCGCCGACGATGTGCTGAAACCCGGCATCCCCATCGATTCGGTGCCTGCCGACGTGCTGCCTACCGCCTGTTCCACCATCCAGGTAACGGCCGGCGTGTTCAACGCCCTCGTACCTAAGGTCGATGAATTGAAATACCTGGCGCACGTGCGGCAGGTGAATACCGGCGACCAGGCCATCATGGGATTTGAAGATACGGGATGGTTCAGCGTGGTTACGGGCAACCGCCTGCTTGTATCCGGTGCAGACACCGGCACCCGCTTTTTTGTACACCTTGTTTCACTGGAAGGTTATTACGGTATTATGAGCGGCGCCACGCCCTGGCCTAAGAAAAAGAGCGATCCGTCGCAGCCCAAAGACATTGCGCTGGCATCACTCTACAACTGGACCTTTCTTTCACAACCGGAGAAACTGAACTTCGCGCAGTTGGTGGAGAATTTTGCGTCGCAATCCGGCGGCAACCCGGACAACCTGCTGCTGCGGCGTACCGCAGCAGCACCGCCCAATCCCGACCCGGCCACAAAAGCTACGCTGGCACGCCTGCAGAACGGCTATGTTCCCCTCAACTACCTGACGCCTACCGGCGACACCACGTTTGCCTGGTACCGGGGACCCTTAACGCCTGTAATTGCACAGCCGCTCCCCCGGCCGTCCGCAGACTACCATTTTCCTTCATCTTCCTCCATGATGATCTACGACAAGGCCACGGGCATATTTGACCAAAGCTATTCCGCGGCCTGGTCGCTTGGGCAGGCACTTGCCCTGTCCGACGGCGCTTTTTCGCAGGCGCTGATGGATTACCGCAAAAAATCATATTCGATCATAGGCAGGTTGATGGATGTGCTGGAAAATGCGAACGAAGCTTCTGAAGCCGACCTGTCGCAGATCATACAAAGCAGCGCGGTCCGCAACACGTTCCGGAAAATAGTAGGTGAAGACCTGGGGATGAAATTGACGGCTATCATGCGCAGGGAGCCTGCCAGGTCCGGTGCGGGCACGCCCCTCAAGGCGCCCGCCGCCGCGCCGAATCCCGTGGATACGGTAAACAGTTTTCTTGCAGAACCCTCCGTACAGGATTTCCTGAAGGAAGAGATAGAGGACGACCTGCTTCCCATTGCTGCCTGGCTGGCGAAAAAGCAACTGCTGTACGACGTGCCCTTTGATCATCTCGTTCCCGATCAGTCTGCATTGCCGGTTGAATCGCTCCGCTTTTTCTATATCGACCAGAACTGGCTGGACAGCCTGGTGGATGGGGCGCTCAGCATTGGTGTCCAATCTTCCAAGGATTCATTTCTGAACAGCGTCATGCGGGGCGTTATAAACGATACCGTTGCTGCCGAAACAAAGCTTGTGCGCAGCAGGCTGCTGGGAACCGCAACGGGAGATACTGAGAAGGATTCCCCGGAAGAGGCGCTCTCGGGAATACTGATCCGCTCTGCGGTGGTTTCCGGCTGGCCCGGATTGGCAGTAAAGGGCTTTAAAGGCGATTTTGCAACAGGCACCCCGTTGAAGCTGCTGCGCATGGACCGGCTTTCAGCAAACGTATTGCTTTGCATCTTCATGGACATTCCCGATACCATCATGATAGCCGAGCCGCAGCAGGGACTTTGCTTTGGCATCGAGGATGGCGATGTGATCAACCTGCGGCAGTTGTCCAACCCGCCCGGCAAGCCGATGGGCAAGCCTTTCCCGGCCACGGGCGGATTCAGGAGCTTCTACCGGCCCGTGGCCGGGGATGCCGGGAAAAATGTATTGAACATCAACGACGGCAGGAACAGCGTAGTGCAAACCCTTCAGCAAAGTAATTATCTCAATGCCGCCATCGGGCCGGCGCAGTTTGCCCTGGAAATGGTAAAGGCTCCCGAGGAAATTTCATTCACCAGATCCAAATAAAGTACATCCATGAGCGATACACTTTTTGTTCCCATCAGCATAGAAGCCATTGTTGTGAATGACATGTCGAGGAAGGCCGAAAATTTCCAACGCTGGCAAATGGTTTACGCCAACCTGGAGAGCTATGCCAGCCCCATGCCGGACGCCTTCAGCGGCAATACCGCCATTGACTGGAATAATATGCCCGAAGCCAACGGCGTTTACCTTCATTGGCAGCTTCCCCGTGCCCTGCGGACCGGCAGCCAGGATAACGTGAACGGCAAAACCCGGTACCCGCTGGTACCGAACCGGTGGCTGGTCGTTCGGTACTCCGGACCGCTCACTGCGCGTACCGTTGCGGCCTGGGTGATTGAAAGCGACTACCTGGACCCGAACGGGGGCACATCGCCTTACCTGGACCCGCGTTCGCAGGACAGCCTGGCGGTGACGATGATAGGCCGTAAGCTGGACCTGAATGGCTGGACGGAAAAGGGCGGCAAGAACCTGTTTCTAACTGCGGTAGGAACCGGCGATATTACATTTTCGGCTTACCAGCCATACAACGAAAACGTCTTTTCCATCCATGATCCCTTAACAGGCGTGACCGACCCGGTACTGAGCTATATGGTGGCGGGCTGGTATTCAGATCCTGCCAGCGACATACTAGCCCCTGTAACGGATGCGCAAAGCTTTTTGGATCTCCTCAGGAAAAACAATTGGCAGGTGGACGATGCAGTGAACCATCCCTGTTCCGTTTCCGTGTACGAGGGTTTCTGCTGCGGTATTCATTGGGATAGGACCGGTCCTGTGCCCGCCTCGAAACGCCCCGAAACCGCCACCGTTGCCGTAGGAAATACATCCATCGATGCGTTGACGGCGCTGATCGCCCAACAGGCGGAAGGCAATGAGTCCATAGACGTTGATTTGCTGGAAGCTTTTCAATACAACCTGCTGCCGGTGCTGGACCAGCCCAACGGGCCGGACCTGCTCAACCAGGCCATCCATAAAGCATGGTTCGGCAGTTACGAAGGCGGCTATGAATGGAGCATCGTCAAAGCGCCGGAAGACGCGGCTAATGCGTCCGCCCCGGCCGATTATCCCGATACGCCGATAGACTGGAATGATCCTAACCTTGAGCCTGCATGGCTGTCTGCGCTCAACCAGGCCCAGGCTGCGTTTGATGAAGGCATGCGGAAGCTGCAGTTCCTTCAGTGGAACCTTTACCGCATGTGGTGGACGAAAGGAAGGTTTGACAACGCCAGCCCGGCCGACCAGAAGCGATTGAAATTTACAGATGCGGATTTTGATGAGCAACTGGATGTAAATAATGAAGGTTCAAAAGCCTGGCTTGTACAGCAGCAGGCCGCTGAAGTAGCCAAGCTGCTATCGTCCGTCCCGTATGGAGCCACGCAGGATGAACTGGAAAAAAGCATAGTTGCCTACGCGGCAGGCCACCAGCTTCCCGCAGGCTATGTTCTGAGGCGTTTCAGCAAGGTTCCTTTCTATAAAGCAAACGAGCCGGTGGTGCTGGTATCGGGCTCAAAGGCAAGCATCCCGTTAACGGATGATGATGCGCTCACCTGCAGGCTGGCCGGCCGGTTCATTACGGGACTTACCTATAATTCAAAGCCTGTCGATGCTGCGTCCATGAACGGCAAGATACCTGTCGCGGACCTTTCCGGGATTCCTGTTTTACCTGCTGCTGTTCTGACCGAATTCTTTTTCCTTGATCCGAATAATGCCACCCTGATCGCCGGCGTGGCGCTTGGCGACAGCAGCCCCGGAACAATCGGTGCGCTGACCGCGCAGATAGAGGCCCAAAAGGGTATGACGGGGACCGTCCCCGCCCTTATTCAAAGCGCCTGGCAACAACCGTGGTCGCCGCTGTTCCTGCTTTGGACGGCAATGTATTACCCCATAGCTCATGATGAAAACGGCACGCAGAACTGGAGCTTCGACGGGGCGGATTATGTGCTCAGCGATAAGAACATGCCGGAAGCAGACCCAAAGGATTTTATCCTGAACGGCACAACGCTGCTCACGCCGCAGAGCAGCTTTAACTTTAAAAAACGCCTGGACGATTACCGCGCCAAGCACCCGGACCTGGATGCCGGGGAGCTGGCAGCATTGGAAGACTTCATAACTGCAACAGACGACTGGGACT
>DASWNB010000439.1:0-4775 GCA_036399455.1 Flavisolibacter sp.
CTTATGGCTTAGGGCTTAGGGCTTGCGGCTTGTGGCTTCCGCCTTTTACCTTTTACCTTCTCCCTTTCACCCTAAATTTACATTCATGCAAGAGAAAGAACTTACAATAAACGGAAGGACCCTCTTCTACCGTGAACACGGCGAGGGTCCGAGTGTGGTGCTGCTGCACGGGTTTGGAGAGGATGGAGGAATCTGGAAGAACCAGTTCAATGCTTTCCCGGGCTACCGCCTGGTGATACCGGACCTGCCCGGCAGCGGGCGATCGGATAGTACAGGCGATATGAGCATGGAAGGACTGGCATCCGCAGTGAAAGAGTTGGCGGGGCAGGTTTTTGGAGAAGAAAAATTCGTATTGATCGGTCACTCCATGGGGGGATACATCACCCTGGCTTTTGCCGAAAAATACCCTGAACTGCTGTCGGGCTTTGGATTGTTCCATTCCAGCGCCTTTGCGGACAGCGAGGAAAAGAAAGAAACCCGCCGGAAAGGAATTGAATTCATTAAACAGCACGGCGCTTTCGGGTTCCTCAAAACGGCCACGCCCAACCTGTATGCTCCCGTTACAAAGGAGCAAAGGCCGGAACTGGTGGAAGAGCATATCCAATCCACCCGTCAATTTTCCGCTGAGGCCCTCATTGCCTACTACGAAGCCATGATGCAGCGCCCCGACCGCACCCACATCCTCCGCGAAACCCCTCTGCCCGTTCTTTTCATCCTGGGCCGCCACGATACGGCCGTTCCCCCGGAAGACGGTCTCAAACAATGCCATCTTCCCCGCCGCTCCCACGTCCACCTCTTCGAAAACTCCGGCCACATGGGCATGGTGGAAGAAGCGGAACGGGCGAACGAGGTGGTGGGAGAGTATTTGAGGGAAGCTGTTGGCTGATGGCTGTTAGCTGATAGCTTGTGCACGTTAGCGTATAGGCAACCGTTATTTAGAAGGAATAATTTCCTCTGCCTGGTATCATAAAGCAGCTAAAAACAGGAAACGTAAGGGAAAAATGCAGACCCTCAGCTACTTAGGAATCGGCTAACAGCCAACAGCTAGCGGCTAACAGCTTCCCGTAGTAATAAATTAACAAAACATACGTTTTTAAAAACACAGCCGCTGTGGCAGCTTTTTTTTAATTTCACCTGTCTTGAACCCTGATAACCGCTTGTGAAAAAATTAATAGCATTTACCATCCTTGCTTTTTCCGTGACCCTGAGCTTTGCCGCGCATATCACCGGGGGCGAAATGTTCTATACGTACGTACAGCAACTGGCCAACGGCAACCACCAGTACAAGGTTACGCTCAAGCTTTACCGTAACTGCGGCGGCGTAGGCGCCCCGCTCGACGCCTCGGCCGCTATAGCCGTTTATTCCACTGCCGGAGGCGCCCCCGTACATACACGCCTCGCACCGCTTGTCCGCACCCAAACGCTTTCACTCGGCGCCCCCGACCCCTGCATCCAGAACCCGCCGGCCGTTTGCTACGAAGTGGGCTTCTACGAATTCACGATCGACCTGCCACCCTCCGCCTCAGGCTATATCATTGCTTACCAGCGCTGCTGCCGCGCCGCCGGCATCGTAAACCTCAATGCTTCCGACGAGTTCGGAGGTACGTACATGGCCGAGATTCCCGGGACCAACTCCGTAGGCAACGGCCCCGTAAACAACAGCGCCCGCTTCCTGGGTGTTGATACCGTGATCGTTTGCGCCCGCAACGCCATCTCTTACAACTTCGGTGCGGAAGACCTGGATGCCGGCGATTCGCTTGTATATTCTTTTTGTGCTGCCTATACCGGCGGCGGACAGGCGGGCAGCCCCTCAGGCGGCCCCAATACGCCTACCCCTAATCCCCCTACACCTCCGCCTTATAATACCGTAAGCTATGCCTTCCCCTTTAGCGGCGATTCGCCCCTGGGCGCCCAGGTAACCGTTAACCCCAGGACCGGGCATATCTCCGGCATAGCGCCGGACGAAGGCGTTTACGTGGTGACGGTTTGCGTGGACGAGTACCGCGACGGCGTCAAGATAGCTACACAGAAAAAAGACCTGCAGATCAAGGTGGGCGATTGCAATGCCGTGGATGCGGACCTCCAGCCCGAGTACGTAAGCTGCGACGATTTCAATTATACCTTCTTCAACGAAGCCCCCCCGAACCCGCTGACCCAAACTTATTACTGGGATTTTGGCGATGGAGGCACATCGACCGACGAGTCGCCCACACATCAGTACCTGGACACAGGCTTATACAACATAAAGCTCGTTATCAACCGCGGGCTGGATTGCGAGGACAGCGCCACAGCCGTCCTGAAGGTTTATCCCGGCTTCTTCCCCGGATTCATATTCGCGGGTGTTTGCATGGACAAGCCCACACAGTTCACCGATACCACCAAAACACGCTACGGCACCGTGAACAGTTGGAAGTGGGACTTCGGCGACCTGGGAAGCACTACCGACGTATCAACCCTCCAGAACCCTTCCTATACTTACAGCGACGTAGGTATAAAGAACGTCAGGCTCATTGTTACCAGCAACAAGGGCTGCGTGGACACAGCCTTCCAGAACGTGGCCATTATGGACAAGCCGCCGCTGGACCTGGCCTTCAAGGACACACTTATCTGCCGCGGCGACCAGGTGCAGTTGCAGGCTAGCGGCTCGGGCAGTTTCAGTTGGACACCGCTCACCAACATCACCAATCCCAATACGGCCACGCCAACGGTCAATCCGCCCGTTACCACTACCTACACGGTAACGCTTAACGATAACGGCTGCGTAAATACCGATGCAGTGCGTGTCCGGGTAGTGAACTTCGTGACCCTGGGGGTGATGAACGATACCACCATTTGCGCCACCGATACCGTTCGCCTGCGGGCCTTCGGCGATGGCTTAAGATATGCCTGGCAACCCACGGCCACGCTGGATAATCCAAACGTCAGCAACCCGCTGGCCGTACCCACCGCTACCACCACCTACCAGGTAATTTCCACCATCGGCAGTTGCACGGCTACTGATGATGTGACGGTGACGCTGGTACCCTACCCGCTGGCCAATGCAGGTCCCGACGCTACCATCTGCTTCAACGCCTCCACCCGGCTTAACGGCACCATGACTGGCGCCGCCTTTACATGGTCGCCGGCCAACTCGCTGGATAACCCGGCCAGTCTCACACCTCTGGCCTCGCCCAAGAGCACCACGCCGTATGTGCTGTCCGTAACCGATGTGCAGGGCTGTCCCAAGCCTCACCGCGATACAGTGCTGGTAACCGTGCTTCCCGAAGTGTTTGCCTTTGCAGGAAACGATACGGCAGTAGTTGTAGGCCAGCCCCTCCAGTTGCGCGGCACAGGCGGAACCACCTACCTGTGGTCTCCGGCAACGGGCCTCAACAACCCAGGTATTGCCGACCCTATCGGCAAGTACGACGGCAGCTTTGAATTCATTAAATACTACCTGTCTGTGCAGGACGCCGGCGGCTGTACGGACATCGACAGCATAACCGTCCGCATCT
Source organism: Flavisolibacter sp. (assembly GCA_036399455.1). Taxonomy (GTDB): domain Bacteria; phylum Bacteroidota; class Bacteroidia; order Chitinophagales; family Chitinophagaceae; genus Flavisolibacter. Next base: position 3,495 of record DASWNB010000439.1, read on the forward strand.
TCAAAACCGATCCGCGCATCTTTGTGCCCACCGCCTTTACCCCTAATGGCGATGGACGTAACGACCGCTTCACCTTTATAGCCGCCGGCATTTCCAAGATCGACTTCTTCAGGGTCTACAACCGCTGGGGCCAGCTTGTATACAGCAGCACCGCCAACAGCACCCTCGGGTGGGACGGCAAGATCGGCGGGAAGGACCAGGGCTCCGGCACCTTTGTCTGGATGATCCAGGGTTCTGATTTTACGGGCAAGCAGGTCTTTGCGAAGGGAACGGTGACGTTGATTAGATGATGATGTTCGTGAATCGTCAATCGTCAATCGTCAATCGTGAATGGGTCGTTTATTATGGAAGATGCTTTTCTTTAGCAGAAGTCGTTTTAGAGTAATTCTCAATATTCAATGCTCAATATTCAAGGACGTTCCTGGATATTGAGCATTTCTGTTTTGGAACGTCCTTGAGAATTGAACATTGAGTGTTGAATATTTGAATGAAAGATTGCTTGCTAAAGAACAGCTTCTCCCACCAAAACGACCGCATTCACCATTCACCATTGAGCATTCCCCCCCTTACCTTTGCCGGATGAACAAGATCGCTTTCATCACAGGCACTACATCAGGATTCGGCGAAGCCTGCGCCCATGAGTTTGCAAGGAACGGCTACGGGGTGATCCTGAACGGCCGCCGCACGGAAAGACTGGAACAGGTAAAGAATACACTCGAAAAAGAATACGGCGCATCCTGCCACCTTCTTCCCTTTGATGTACGCGACAGGGAAGCCACCTTTAGTGCCGTTGAAAGCCTGCCGGAAGAATGGAAGAACATAGACGTGCTGGTAAACAATGCCGGGCTGGCCCTGGGCCGCGACCTGTTTGACGAGGCTAACCTGGACGACTGGGACACCATGATCGATACCAACGTAAAAGGGCTGCTGTATGTGTCCAAGGCCGTGGTTCCGGTAATGAAGCAAAGAAAGAGCGGTCATATCATCAACATAGGCTCTATTGCCGGAAAGGAAGTGTATGAGCGGGGTAATGCCTATTGCGCCAGCAAGCACGCTGTGGATGCCATCAACAGGTCCATGCGCATCGACCTGCTTTCCTACGGCATAAAAGTGACCGGCATTCATCCCGGCGCCGCCGAAACCGAGTTCTCCCTCGTTCGCTTCAAGGGAAATGAAGAAACCGCGAAGAAGGTGTATGAAGGCTACCAGCCCCTCAGCGCCACCGACGTAGCCTCCCTCGTATACTACGCCGCCAGTCTGCCCCCGCACGTCTGCATCAAT
>DASWNB010000440.1:0-8718 GCA_036399455.1 Flavisolibacter sp.
ACCTTGAACAGGTCGGGGAACCTGTAGCCCGCGCTGAAGAGCGAGGAAAGATCGGTGGATTCGAGGTCCATGATCTTGCGGCCGTCAGTGGAGTAAAGCGCCGACCTGGGAGCGGTGTTCACACGGCTGGAGGTGTTCACGAAATAACGCTCGTTATCGTTCATGCTCATATCGTGCTCAAACTCGCCGGCGTTCAGCAGGCGCAGGTCGCTGCCGTCGAAGTTAACGCGGTAAAGGTGCTGGTAGTAAGGGTCTTCGTTCGGCTCGCGTCCGTTGGCGGAGAAGTAAAGCACCCTCCGCGCCTCGTCGATGCCTACGATGTCCTCGCAGTGGAAGGCGCCGGAAGTGATCTGGTTCTTCAGGCGGCCGTTACCGTCGTACAGGTAAAAATGCGCCCAGCCATCGCGTTCGCTCCAGTGGATCAGCTCGTTGCCGTCGTTCACAAGCCCGGGTCTCCTGAGCTCCACGTAGGTGTTCATCCTTTCTTCTACTATAGGCTTAACGGTGCCGGTGGTGATATTCACCTCGCATACGTCAATCCTTTTCAGGTCGCGGCTGGTGCGGTTGAAGTAGAATTTGTCGTTGGTGCCCAGCCATACAAGCGGACGGTAATCATCGTCGCGGGTGTTGACGGGTTGGGGCTGCGGCCACAGGCCGATGACCTGGTCCTTGAACTGCTTTACCTCCAGCTCTTTCCTGGTTTTATTGGCGATGTTGAAGACCAGCAGGTGGGCCACGGCCGATTCTTTTTCGCCGGGCATGTGGTACTTGTAGGTTTCAATGGTGGGACGGGGCTCGGCCACGCTGTTGATCACCCACAGTTCTTTTACGGCGCGGTTGTCGCTGCGGTTAAGGGCAAAGTTTTTAGAGTCGGGCGACCAGAAGGCAAACACAGGCTTGCGCTTGTTGCGGTTCTTTTCTTTTTCAACGTTGTTCTCATTACCCGAGTTGCCGTACTCAAAATGCTCGATGCCATCGGTAGTGAGCTGGTGCTCCACGATGGTGCTGTCGTCCTCGTTGATCAGCGCTTTTTCGTAGTTGGCGCGGTCCATCCAGTAGAGGTTGTATTTTTTGGAGAACAGGATGGTTTGCCCGTCGGGCGATACGGAAGCCCAGCGGGGATTGCGCTTGGGTTTCTTAAAGCCGGTCAGTTCCACCAGTTGCCTGGTGTTGATGTTGTATTCGAAGAAGTACTTCTTACGCTCTTTTTTCGGAGGAGCGCCTTTTTTTGCTGTGGTGTCCTTTACCTCTATCTCCTGCGTGCTAAGCACTTCAAACTGGATCCAGTTCTCGTCCTTTACAAACCTCAGGCTGTCGATATTCAGGTGCTGGGCATCCATTGGGTCCTTGACGATCTTGGTCAGCTCGGCGGCGAGAAAAGCATTGTCGAACAGCAGCTTTTTGGTCTTAGCAGCGGGATCAACAATGTACCAGTTCTTGCCGTTGGGTGTTTCATAAGTGTACCAGAAGCGGTCCGACTGCTTCAGCCAGTGCGGATCGACCGCGGTGCTGAACACCAGCTTTTCTACTTTTTTGGGAGAGAATCGTGCCGCCTGGCGGTAGTTGGCCTTTATGGCGGGCGCCTGCTGCGCATAGGCCGACAGGCAAAGGAGGGATATTCCTAGTAACAGGAGAAATTGTCTCATGTGCATGTGTGTTGAAAATTTATACTGGAAAATAAGGATTGTTCCCGGATTGATGTCTGGACATTATTTGATTGGGAACATTTTTTTTTGAGGTGAAAGGTAGAAGGTACAAGGCGTAGGGCATCAGGAGCATCCCTCCGCTATTTCAAAGCTCTCCCGTAACCCGGTCTTTTCCTGGTTAACCACAAAGGCGCAAGGACGCCAAGAAGCGCAAAGGCCCTTCGCCTTTACCCTTTACCTTCTACCTTCCCTTAGATACATTCCCATCTCCACCCGGTACTGCTCAGCTATTGCCGCAGCTTCTTCAGCGAAGTTTTCGTCCGGGGAGGCATAGATGATGGCGCGGCTGGCGTTCACAAGAAGGCCGCACTCGGGGGTGAGGGCCTGTTGGGAGATGTCCTTGAGGCTGCCGCCCTGGGCGCCTACGCCGGGCACCAGGAAAAAGCTATCGGGAGCGATCTTCCTAATGTTAGCGAATTCATCGGCGCGGGTAGCGCCTACCACAAACATCAACTGGCCGGGGTTGCCCCATTTCATTGCAGTGCGAAGCACTTTTTCGTAAAGAAGGCCATCGCCGGCAGGCTGCAGTTCAAAATCACGGGCGCCGGGATTGGAAGTGAGGCCCAGCAGGATGGTCCATTTGCCTTCATATTCAAGAAAAGGCTTTACGCTGTCCGCTCCCATGTATGGAGCTACGGTAATGGCATCGAAGGGAAGGGTTTCAAAAAAGGCTTTGGCGTACTGCGACGAGGTATTGCCTATGTCGCCGCGCTTGGCGTCCGCAATGCGGAAGTGCGTGGAGGGGATGCAGTGAACGGTCTTTTCCAGCGCTTCCCAGCCTTTGAGTCCCTGCGCCTCGTAAAAGGCCGTGTTGATCTTGTAGCTGACGCAATGGTCTTTGGTGGCATCGATGATGCGGCGGTTGAATTCGAACACGGCATCGGGGTGCGAGCGAAGGTGTTCCGGCAGTTTTGCAGGATCGGTATCGAGGCCTACGCAGAGATAGGTTTGCTTTGAGATGATCTGGTCAACGAGTTCTTTCCTGGTCATGAGCGGGTTTTAAAGGCGGGGCAAAGTTCCGTGTTAACCGCCAACATCTTGCATCAAACTTCTCCCAACCTGGAAAGGATCATTTCCTCCACGGTAGGATTGTCCCAGTTGTGCTCTATATCGCTGTTCCGCATCACCTCCTGCATGATGGCTTCCTGCCGCTGGCTGTTCCGCAGCGCTTCGCTGTAGCGGATGTGCGGGCTGAAGGTCACCTGCGAGTAAGCGGGTATCCATTTGTCGGGGTGATGCTCGTGCAGGCGGGCTTCAATTTTCTTTTGCAACAGGAATTTCGGATCGGCGGTTTTTTCACGCATCTCTATAAAATTATTCACCGCCAGGTCGGCAATGGCATCGGCATCGGGCTTGCGCAGGCCCTGGAATTCGTTGAGGATGGCCGTCCAGTCGCTGCCGTGCTTTTCCATGAGCGTATTCAGCACGCTGCAATCTTCAAACCCCGCGTTCATGCCCTGGCCGAAGAAAGGTACGATGGCATGAGCCGCATCGCCGATAAGGCAAAACTTATCTTCCCTTATCCATGGAAAACACTTGACCGTTACCAGCGAGGAAGTGGGATGGCTGAAAAACTGTTCCGGCAGGTCAGGAATGAGCGGCACCACGTCGGGGAAAGTGGTTTCAAAAAATTCATCCACCTGCTCCCTTTCCGTAAGCTTTTCAAACGAAAGTTGGCCGTGGAAAGGAAAGAACAGCGTACCCGTAAAGCTGCCGTCGGGATTAGGCAGCGCAATAAGCATATAGTTCTTCCTCGGCCAGATATGCAGCGCATTTTTCTCCAGCAAAAAACTCCCATCGGGTCCCGCCGGTATCGTCAGTTCCTTGTACCCGCAATCAATGTAATACTGGTGATACTCGAACTGGTCATGCTGCAGCATATGGCTAAGCCTTGCGGCAGAATAAGCGCCATCGGAACCGAAGATTAGATCAGCGACAACCGATGACCGATGACCGGAGGGAGGATGACCGATGACTGATGACTGATGACCGCCGGTTTCCTCGGTTAACGGCCGTCCCTTACCGGTTGTCCCCTCTCCGGTTGTCGGTTGTCTCTCATCGGTGATCGTCTCAAAAAACACTTCGTTCTTTTTCCAATCTATATGGCTGCATTTATGGTTGAAGAAGAAACGGATGCCTTCCTTCTCCGCGAGGTCCATGAGTTTGCAATTGAGATCGCGGCGGGAGACGGAGTTGATGTACTGCCCCTGTTTGCCGTAGGGCTGGAAGGCGGTGCTGCCGTCGAGGTTGTGGATGAAGCGGCCGTGCATGGGAATGGCTATGCTGAGAACTTCTTTTGCAATGCCTACTTCTTCCAGTGCCCTGATGCCCCTGTCGCTCAGGGCAAGGTTGATGGAGCGGCCGGCCTCTACTTCCATCCGGCGCATATCGCCCCTGCGCTCATATACGGAAACCTTATAGCCTTTGCGGGCCAGGTAAATGGAAAGAAGAGAACCTACCAGTCCCGCACCAATAATGACCACCTGTTTGTCCATCGTGGAAATTTAAAGCTCCGAAGTTATACCATTTAACCACAAAGGCGCGAAGACGCAAGGAGCAGAAACAGAAACAGAAACATAAAGAGAAAGAGAAAGAGTGTGGTATAGAGGACCGGCTCCTTTCTCTTCTCTTTCTCTTTCTGTTTCTCTTTCTCTTTCTGTTTCTGCTTCTGCTCCTTGCGTCTTCGTGGTTATCCTTCCAGTATGCTCCTGATGATGTTGCCGAACTGCCATACATCCTCGAAGCTGTTGTAAAGCGGAACAGGCGCAACGCGGATCACGTTCGGCTCGCGCCAGTCGGCCACCACACCGCGGTCGATGAGAGCCCGGAATACTTCACGCCCTTTCTCCAGCATCAGTATAGATACCTGGCAGCCGTGTTCGCCATCCTTACGAGGTGTGATCACTTCGATGATCTTCTTGTGCTGCTGGCGGTTGATGTCGTCGAGCAGGAAGAAAAGATAGCCGGTAAGCAGGTTGCTCTTGCGGTGCAGCGCATCCATCCCCGCTTCTTCAAAAACATCAAGAGCACACTTGTGGGCCGCCATGGAAAGCACCGGCGCATTGCTCAACTGCCATCCTTCGGCGGTGGGTATGGGACGGAAGCCGGGCTTCATCTGGAAGCGGCTTTCTTTTTCATAACCCCACCATCCTGCAAGCCGCGGCAGCGATGTGTTGGAAGCGTGCTTCTGGTGTATGTATGCACCGGCAACTCCACCGGGGCCGGAGTTGAGGTATTTGTAGCTGCACCAGCAGGCGAAATCCGTGTTCCAGTCGTGCAGTGAAAGAGCAATATTACCGGCGGCATGTGCCAGGTCGAAGCCTGCGTAAGCGCCAACGGCATGCGCTGCTTCGGTGATGGCCTTCATGTCGAATACCTGTCCGCTGTAATAGTTCACGCCGCCAAAAAGCACCAGGGCAACAGATCCGCCTGCCTGCTGTATGGCGGAAAGAATGTCTTCGGTCCTGATATTATGCTCGCCTTCGCGGGACGGCACCTCAATGATGGCATCGGCCGGATCGAAGCCGTGGAGCATTACCTGGCTTTCAAGGGCGTACTGGTCGGATGGAAAGGCTCTTGCTTCGCAGATGATCCTGTAGCGTTCTTTTGTGGGGCGGTAAAACGTAGTAAGCAGCACGTGGAGGTTGACGGTGAGCTGGTTCATGGCCACCACTTCTTCGGGCAGGGCCCCTACGATCTTTGCCAGTTGCTGCGGGAAGATCTCGTGGTAGGAAAACCAGGGGTTTTGCGCCTGGAAGTGTCCCTCCACTCCAAAGCGAGCCCAGTCGTCCAGTTCGCGAAGCACATAATCCCTTGTATCCTTCGGCTGCAATCCCAGTGAATTTCCGGTCAGGTAAATGCAGTCCTTTCCTTCGTGCTGCGGGATATGAAAGCGGCTCCTGAACTCTTTAAGCGGGTCTTCGCTGTCAAGCTTCCGTGCAAAATCAAGCGTATGCTCCATCAGGGTTTGAGGTTTGAAGTTTGAGGTTTGAAGTTAGGTGTAACATTCATTTCTTTTGAGGTAACCACTAGGCTCAAGGTCACGAAGGCTGCACAAAGATTAGTCGATGGTGGCGATTACTTTTAATTCGATGGCAATGGGTGTCGGGAGGCTTTTTACTTCTACCGTAGTGCGGCAGGCCTGTACGTTCCGGAAGTATTCGCCGTAGATTTTGTTGTACACGGGAAAGTCCTTTTTCATGCTGGTAAGGAACACGGTTACGTCCACGATCTTTTCCCAACTGCTGCCGCTGGCTTCCAGCACCGCCTTTACGTTGGCAAACACCGAATGGCACTCCGCCTCTATATCATAGGAAACGATGTTCCCCTGTTCATCCTGCACCAGTCCCGGTATGCTGTTATCCTTCGCGCTTCTCGATCCTATCCCCGACAGGAAAAGCAAATTGCCTACTCTTCTCGCATGAGGGTAAGCTCCCAGCGGCTTCGCCGCTTCGTTTGTATTGATGATCTCCATTAGCGTTACTAAATAATCTTAGTCAAAGTTTAATGTTGTGCCGGGGATAGAGATACTGATAACTGATAACCGATAACCGATGACCGACAACCGATAACCGAATTCCTAATTCCTAATCTCCAATTCCTCCCACCTTCCACCTTCCACCTTCTACCTTCTACCTTCTACCCTACAACTCCACACATACATTCTTCGCTTCCGTAAAAAACCTCAGTGCTTCCCAGCCGCCTTCGCGGCCGACGCCGCTGTTTTTGATGCCGCCGAAGGGCGTGCGGAGGTCGCGGAGGAGCCAGCAGTTGACCCAGATGATGCCTGCTTCCACTTTGGCGGCTACGCGGTTGGCGCGGGAAATGTCCTGCGTCCAGACGGTGGCTGCCAGACCGTAGTTGCAGGCATTGGCAAGCTCGAGCGCTTCGTCCTCGCTGCTGAATTTCTGCAGCGTTACTACGGGACCGAAAATTTCTTCCATGTTGGTATCGCAGGCGGGGCCAAGTCCTTCTACCACGGTCGGCTCGATGAAATAGCCGTTGGCGCAGCGGCCTTCCGGCTGTACGACACGGCCGCCGCAAAGGATGGTGCCGCCTTCTTCCTTTGCCTTTTCAATGCAGGCCATCACCTTGTCGAAATGCATTTTGCTGACCAGTGCGCCCTGGCGCGAAGATTCGTCCATAGGATCGCCTACTTTCAGGTTACGCACCTGCGCCACGAATTCATTACGGAACCTTTCATATATGCTTTCCTCCACCAGTATCCTTGAGCCGCAAAGGCAGATCTGTCCCTGGTTGGCGAAAGAAGATTGCAGGGTGGTCTTCATCATCTTTTCCCAATTGCAATCGGCAAAGATGATGTTGGGATTTTTCCCGCCCAGCTCCAGCGACAGCTTCTTGAATACAGGCGCTGCTATGGAGGCGATGCGGGCTCCTGCCCTTGTGCTGCCCGTAAAAGAAATAGCCTTGATGCGCGGGTGCTTTACGATCGCTTCTCCCGTTGTGTCGCCGCGGCCGTGGATGATGTTCAGCACGCCATCGGGCAGCCCGGCCTCACGGCAGATGCGGGACAGCAGGAAGGCCGTGACAGGCGTTACTTCGGAAGGCTTGGCAATGACGCAATTGCCTGCGGCAAGCGCCGGGGCTATCTTCCAGGTAAAGAGATACAGCGGCAGGTTCCAGGGCGAGATGCAACCGACGATGCCGATAGGCTGGCGCAACGTATAATTGATGGCCTTGTCTTCCATGGTATGGCTCTCCGCCGAAAAGTGCATGAGGCCTGTTGCAAAGAACCTGAAGTTGGCCGATGCACGCGGAATATCCACGCGTTTGCTGAGCCAAAGCGGCTTGCCATTGTCGGTGGTTTCAGCCAGCGCCAGGCCATCGAGGTGTTCATCGATAAGCGAGGCAATGCGGTTCAGTACCTTGAACCTTTCCTCTGCCGGCGTTACCGACCATGTAGGGAAAGCCCTCTGCGCAGCCGCTACGGCCACGTCCACATCCTTTTCGCCGCTGTCCGGCGTATGGCACAGCACCTCTCCCGTGGCAGGATTCACATTCTCCATGAACTTCCCGCTCAACGGCCCGATCAGGTTCCCGCCTATATAATTTTCAAGATAATATGGTATTGAAAGATCCATTGGTAGGGTTTAAGGTAAAAGGTGTAAGGTAAAAGGTGTAGGGTATTGGAATTGGAATTGGGAATTGGGAATTAGGGCTTCGGTCATCGGTTATCGGTCATCGGTCGTCGGTTATCGGTGGTCGGTCATCCTCTCTCTAAATGCTTCCCGTTCTTCCTCCATCCACCGGGATGCTTGTTCCGTTTACGTAAGCGGCGGCGGGTGTGGCAAGGAAGGCAGCTACTGCTGCAATTTCCGAGGCTTCGCCGAACCTTTGGAGCGGCACTTCCTGCATCATTTCCTTTTCCACGTCTGCAACGCTCATTCCCTTTTTTGCCGATGTGTTTTCCACGATGGCGTCCAGCCGCTGCGTACGGGTAAAGCCGGGCAGCACGTTGTTGACCGTAATGCCGAACCTTCCCAGTTCGTTGGACATGGTCTTGGCCCAGGAAGCAACGGCCCCGCGGATGGTGTTTGAAACGCCGAGGTTCTTCAGCGGTATTTTCACCGAGGTGGAGATGATGTTGATGATACGTCCATATCCTTCCTTCTTCATTCCTTCCATCACGCCCTTCGTTAGTATGTGGTTCACTACCAGGTGTTGGTTAAAGGCCTGGAGGAACTGGTCCTCCGTAGCATCTGTAATGGGACCGGCTGCCGGGCCGCCCGAGTTGTTCACCAGTATGTGCACGGGCTGCTCCGCGGTGATCTGTCCGATCAGTTCCCGGACCGCTTCCCCGTCATTGAAATCGATGGCGTGAAAGCTGTGCTTCTGCATCAGTGTGGTATCGAGCTGGAGAGCGGCCGTTTGGAGCTTTTCGCTGCTTCGCGCCAGCAGGATGCAATTGGCGCCCATAAGCGCCAGCTCAAAGGCAATGGCGTACCCGATTCCCTGGCTGCTTCCGCAGATCACTGCGTTCTTTCCTTCCAAT
>DASWNB010000441.1:0-10149 GCA_036399455.1 Flavisolibacter sp.
AGACGATGAAGTTTGTGGCCAACAAGCTGCTGTATCCAGGCAAAAGCATTGATTTCCCGGATGTTGAGAGCGCCAAGCCCTCACCCCTGGCAACCGAGCTCTTCGGCTTTCCCTTTATAAAGGCCGTGTTCATAGCTTCCAATTTCGTTACCCTTACCAAAACTGCCGAGACCGAGTGGGACGATGTGATCCCCTCCATCCGCCAGTTCCTGAAGGAGTACCTGGAGGAGAACAAGCCCGTGGTTAACGAGGAAGAGGTGGCTTCCATGAAACAGGAAAGCACCAACACCGTAAGCGCAGATGATGACGACGTGGTAAAAAGAGTAAAGGAACTGCTGGAAAACTACGTTAAGCCCGCAGTGGAAATGGACGGCGGCGCCATCCAGTTCAAGAGCTATAACGACGGCGTAGTAAACCTTATGCTCCAGGGAAGCTGCAGCGGCTGCCCCTCATCCATGATCACCCTCAAGGCCGGCATAGAAGGCATGATGAAGCGCATGATCCCCGAAGTGAAGGAAGTGGTTGCGGAAGCGGAATGAGGGGGCGTGAATCGTCAATCGTCAATCGTGAATAGGTCGTTTAGAGTGGAAGATGCTTTTTGGTAGCAGTAGTCGTTTTTAAGTAATTCTCATATTTTGATGCTCAATGTCCAGGGAAGTTCCCGGGCATTGAGCATTTTTATTTTGAACTGAACAGAAAACCGCCAAGACGCGAAGACGCAAGGACTCATGCATGTTTCCTGACACCAAAACCCCTGTCAACAAAAAGAAGGACACAATCTCCCGCAACCTTTGCGCCGGTAAGGCGCTTCCTTGCGTTCCGGCTGTTTGCGATCGCTGAGGTGCCGGAGAGCTAAAGAAACGCCAGCGAAAGACCATAGTTCAAGCGGCCGCTCCTTTCCGTTTTATCCTTCCCGCTATCTGCGGACAAGTACATGAAATATCCTTGCGTCTTAGCGGTTATATCCAAAGCCCAGGCCTACGGAGGCTCTGCTAAAAGAAAGCATCTGCCCCTGAAAACGACCTATTCACGATTGACGATTCACGATTCACGCCAAAAAAGCATCTGCCCCTGTAAACGACCCATTCACCGTTCGCCATTCACCATTCACGCTTCCTGTAACATTCCCCTGCTCTTCTTCGTATAAGCAAGTACATTTCATTACTATACTTTACATCATGAAGAAACATCTCCTTTTTGCCGCCTTCTCACTGCTTACAATGGCAGCTATGGCCCAGAATACGTACAAGGGACTGCCGGTGATAAAAGCTACCGAACGCAAAGTGGATTACCGCGTAGAAAATATCTGGAGCAGGGGGGATTGGGGCATAGCGCCTGAAATAAGTCCTGATGTGCTGGCCATCCCCTGCTTTTCCCGGACCGTGCAGTTTGCATTCTATACCGATATCGATTCCATTGCCTTCCCCATGAACTCCGCTAAGGTGCAGCAGTTTTATGTGCTCACCGCAGATAACAAATATGCCCTTACGGAGATCCGGGGCTTTGATTACAAGCCCATTTCCTTCGACATGGCTGCAGTGAAATCGCCCCGCTACCGGTTTTGGTACGAGCAGGATAAGAACAATGAATACCTGGCCAGGTTCCGGTCGCTTTACCCCGTGGAAAGTTTGGTGAAGGGATTGAACTCCGACTCGGCAAAGGCCCTGCGCATACTCAAGTGGGTGCACGACCAATGGAAGCACAACGGCGATAACGAGCCCAGGAAGAACGACGCCATCTCCATACTGGAAGAGGTGAAGGAAGGAAAGAACTTCCGTTGCGTGGAATACGGCATCGTAACCACTACCGCCCTCAATGCCATAGGACTACCCGCCCGTGTGCTGGCGCTGAAGACAAAAGACGTGGAGACCACCCGGTCCGGCGCAGGCCACGTGCTGCTGGAAGTATATCTTAGAGATATGGGGAAATGGGTGATGATGGACGGCCAGTTCGACGCCATGCCCGTGCTCAATGGCATACCCCTCAATGCCGTGGAGTTCCAGCAGGCGATAGTCAACAACTACGACCAGCTCCGGATCAGGAGCCTTTCCAACACCGATAAGGATAAGTACATTATGTGGGCCTATCCCTACCTCTACTACTTCGACGTAAGCTTTGACAACCGCGAAGGCATCGGCCGGAAAAAAGAAATGCAGGAAGGCAAGCCCAGCCTGATGCTCGTTCCCATAGGGGCAAAGAACCCCAGCATCTTTCAGCAGCAATGGCCCATTTCAAATGTAGTTTATACCAGTTCTGTAAATGAGTTCTATGCAAAGCCCGAATAGGTTTCTGGTTTGTTGTTTCTGGTTTCTGGTTCGTTAGGTGTAACACTATGCTCTTTAGCAGTGGTCAATAGAAGGCATGATACACCTGTAGAACCAAAAAATAGGTGGAGCATAGGGAAAATACAAGCAGCTGCTTAACAACTAATCGGGTGCTTATTTTCTCACTTTTCTTACCCGATAGCTGTACAGATGGCGTCGTACCGGTGACGTTTAATTTGGATCGAACTGATCATCATAGCTTCCGCCATAATCCGTATCGTCTTCGATATCAGGAGAGCCGTCAGGCTTGAAGTTGCTCTTAGTTGTAAATTCCTGCCGGAAGGGCGGCACAAAATATTTATCAAGGTGATATTTTAACTTACGATAAAGTAAAGGCCGATTGCTGCCAGTAACCTGTACTTGTATATTTTCATCAGCTAAAGCCCCAAACAGATAAGGGCTATAAAACATTTCATCATCTATTTTTATCAAGGACAGGGTAGGAAGCAGGGAGTACTTATAATATTCCAGATTGGGTTTCTGTTTGTTCGGCAGATTCTCGTGTAACCTATGAATTCGCAACTGGCCAAGATTCATGCTTTGCAAGATATCTTCCTGCTCTTTAGGCAGCTGAGCAATCCTCAACTTGAGAACCTTCTGCATTTCCTTATTCTTTTGATCAAGCAAAGCAATCTTGACTTTTATATTGTTGTGAACCAAGGCATCATAAAGAGCCCTGAATAATTCATTTTCTTCATGCATCCATATTTTAAGTATGCATACTTCTTGTTTTGCATTACGAATGGCCGCATTTATAATGTCCCAGGGAATACCAATAAACGCATCAGTGATTCCCAAGGAATCAATCCTTTTTTTATTTGCACTTTCCGCTTTTTTGAAGGCCGCATCAATTTCCGTATTAATACTTTGACATATATTCTCTTTCACTCTCAGGTTAACTAACTCAAAGAGCTCGTCCTGTTCTAGTTTTCGTATATAATTATTGTGCAAGAGGTGTATGATACAATCCGTTAGAATAATCACTGCAACAGAATAAAATATTTTTGGCACGACCTTCTTTGTAACTGTAAAAAAAACGTTAGAATCTTTTAGGGTTTCAAAAAAAATCTCTAGAACAATGCCGATCAGTAACAGAAAAAGCCCTATCAATATTAGCTTCCATTTCTTGATGGAATGATAATAGCGAAGCCATTCCCAATCGTTTTTTGTGTAAGTTCTTTCTAAATTCATAGCAGCCTGGTTAGGAGGTAATTTGTTGCAATCGTATTTCTAAAGTTCTATATTATTCCCTAGATATTATCCAGGTTTCTAATTTAATACCTGTAGGCAGGGCAGCAATAATCAGCTTTTTGTAATTGTTTGCATATATGCAAGCACATGGAGTGGATTAAATGCACAGAGGATGACCGATAAGAGACCACCGGTAACCGAGAGAAGTTGCGAGTTATTTAGTAAACTGCGAGAAGGAGTTAGGAATTAGGAATTAGGCGGATACATTGGCTTACGGCTTACGGCTTAGGGCTTCCGGCTCTCATCGGTCATCGGTTATCTCTTAACGGTCATCCTCACGGTCCTCCGTTTTCCTTTACTTTGCCAAATGCACGAGGCGTACCAGCAATTTTTAAAGAACCTGCAGGAGTCGGGCATACTGGAGTATATAGGCGTGGTGGCGGGCATACTCAGCGTTTGGTTTTCAAAAAAGGAAAACATCCTGGTTTACCCGGTAGGCCTGGTCAATACCATTATTTACGTGTACCTGAGCTTCAGGCACCAGCTCATCGGCGAAGCCACCGTAAATTTTTACTACACTGTGGTGAGCATCTACGGGTGGTGGCTCTGGACAAGAAAGGACCGGCGGCTCCAGCCCGTGCTCCAGGTTACCTTCTCCACGAACAAAGAATGGACATTCCAACTGCTCTTCTTTGCAGGGCTTTACCTGGCGGGCTTCCTTGCGCTTACTTACCTGCAAGGATCGTTTTATCCCGGCGCCATACCCTGGGCCGATGCTTTTGCTTCCGCTACCGCCTTTACCGGCATGTGGCTGATGGCCCGCAAGAAAGTGGAAAGCTGGTACTGGTGGATCGCTACCAACATTGCTTCTATTCCGCTGTATTATGTAAAGGGCCTGGTGCTTACCAGCATCTATTATTTTATTTTGCTGGGCTTAGCGATATTTGGGCTGATGGAATGGAGGGCCCGTGCCCGTAAATCCGCCATAGTGAAGGAATGAAGAAGATCGTGATCATAGGGCCCGAATCTACCGGAAAAAGTACTTTATCGGAACAGTTGGCTAACCACTACGGCACCTGCTGGTGCCCCGAATACGCCCGGGAATACCTGATGAAGCTTGAAGGCAAATACACGTACGAGGACCTGCTCAAAATAGCACAGGGACAGGCAGAGCAGGAAGACAGGCTGCTCACCCAGGCAAGGAACGGGTTCTATTTCATAGATACCGAAATGTATGTGATGAAAGTGTGGTGCGAAGTGGCTTTCGAAAACTGCCACACCTGGATAATGAAGCAGGCGGCCCGCCGGAGTTACAGCCTTTACCTGCTCTGCGATGTGGACCTTCCCTGGAAGCCCGATGCCCTCCGCGAATACCCTGACCTGGCCATGCGCCAGCGCTTGTTCAGGATGTACAAGGATATCATGGTGAACCAGGAAACTCCTTGGGGCCTGGTCTCCGGCACGGACGAGCAGCGCCTCAACACGGCAGTGAGCATTATCGATTCTGTTTTCAAAAGAAATTAGCCTTGCAAAACTCTTTTCAAAAAAACCGCCGCCTGCTCTTTTACGCTTCCTGGCTCCTGCTGAACCTGGTTCAGGCCCTGTTTACTGAATTGCAGGACGATGAAGCTTATTACTGGGTGTATGCCCACTTCCTTGACTGGGGCTATTTTGACCATCCCCCCATGACCGCAGCCATAGTGAAACTGGGAACGGCGCTATTGCCCGGGGAGATTGGAGTCCGCCTGCTTGCCGTGCTCATGAACACTGCCACCATTTTTATTTGTGAGAAGCTCACCAGCCGGAAAAATCCTAATCTGTTTTATACCATCTGTCTTTCGCTGGTAGTTGTGCAGATAACGGGTTTTATGGCGGTACCCGATACGCCGCTGATGTTCTTTACCGCCCTCCTTTTCCTGGTGTACCGCGGCTATCTCGAAAGCGCATCATGGAAGAATGCTTTGCTGCTGGGGCTTGTAACCGCCTGCCTCCTGTACAGCAAATATCACGGGGTGCTCATCGTGTTCTTCGTGCTGCTCTCCAACCTCCGTCTTTTCCGCGATGTAAAAGTGTATGCTGCCGGCGTATTGGCGCTCCTGCTCTTCCTGCCGCATCTCTGGTGGCAATACCAGCACGACTGGATCACCTTTAAATACCACCTCTTTGAAAGCAATGTGAACCGCTACAAGATCAACTACACGCTGGAGTACATTGCCGGACAGCTCCTGCTGGCCGGTCCATTAGCGGGTGTGATACTTCTTCCCGCCGTCTTTATCTACCGCACCCCGAGCCTGGTGGAACGGGCGCTGAAGTTTATGGGCATCGGCATATTTGCTTTCTTCTTCCTGAGCTCCTTCAAGGGTAAGGTGGAAGCCAACTGGACCTCGCCCGCCATCATTGCCGTAATTGTGCTGGCGCACGGTTATTTGCAGGGAAGAAATGGGGGGAGAAGATGGCTTTACCGCCTGCTGTGGCCTGCCCTGGTACTGGTGCTGGTAGCACGCACCGCCATGATAGCAGACTTTATTCCCAACCGGCAGATAGTTCAGCGCTACCACTCGTGGAAGCACTGGCCCGGGCAGATGAAACAAAACACAAAAGGACTTCCCGTAGTGTTCAACAACTCTTACCAGCGTGCCTCCAAGTACTGGTTCTATACCGGCCAGCGCACCTACTCGCCCAATTTCTACCGCGAACGAAGGAACAACTACAACTTCTGGCCCCTGGAAGACAGCACCCTCGGCAAGCCCGTTTACATCCTCGATATCTATAATCTTCACCTGGCCCAGGACAGCCTTCAGGCCCCTTCCTGGAAAGTTGGCTACCGCTTCGACAGCAGCTATCATTCCTTCATGAAGATCATGATCGTACCGGAGCACAGCTCTTATACTATCCGGGGCGATGCGATGCTCTCCATCCCTATCAAAACCCTCATCCCCCGGCATTACGACACCTACCTGCGCCAGCACCCTGAAGTGGACCACAAGGTCCTCATCGGCATCTTCCAGGGCCAGACCTGGATAAAGGATATTGACTACAACACCCTGCAAGGACTCCTTGCCAAGCCAAATGACATCGTGCAAATAACGCCTTCCCTTCCTCCCGGCTCCTACTTCCTCCGCTTCGCCATCGGCTCCGACAGCGAGCTGCAGACGCACAACAGCGAGAAGATAAAGCTGGAAGTGGTAAGCCGTTAGCCGGAAGTCGAAAGCTGCAGGAATTTGGAATTGGGGATTAGTTCTCCTTGTGCAAGCCTCCGTGTTCTTCGGGTCTTTGTGGTTACCGGACGCAACCATCCGGGATTACACTGCGTCATACTAAGCGTAAAAAAAACCTATTTATCTGAATGAAAAGCCTTCTCTTCAAAAAACGCTCTCAGCCTGCTGAGCCCAGGCCAATGCCTTCGCTGGCCCTCTGCATTGTGATGGACCTTCTCGGTTTCGCCACGCTGGGTGTTCCTATTCTTGGTGAGTTTCTCGACGTGCTTTGGGCGCCGCTGTCCGCCGCCATCTATATGAGGATGTTTGGCGGGGTTAAAGGTATGGTTGGCGGTGCATTCAACTTCCTGGAGGAGATACTGCCATTTACGGACATCATTCCCACTTTCACCATCACCTGGTTTATCCAGTATTCCCGCAGAAAGAAGAATACGTACACCATTTATCCTGTTAGCCGCTAATCACGCCGGTTAGCTCAAGCCCGTTGTTCATCACAACAAATTCCGCGGCGCTGCCCGGGGCTATCTTTCCATAGCCCTCCAACCGTGCCACCTGTGCGGGATAGAGGCTGCACATCCGCAATGCTTCATCTTCGTTGATGCCGGCAAAGCGCACAAGGTTCATAAAGGCCTTATGCATGGTAAGCGCCGAGCCGCTGAGTGTTCCGTTGCACACGTATTTATCGCCTTCAGGCTCATGCCGGTAAGCTCCCGACACCGTTTCCGTAACGGCATCGGTGATGGCAAACAGGCGGCTGCCCATGATCCTCTTGGCAATAGCTACGGCTTCGTACCGTACGTGGTGGCCGTCGGCAATGATGCTGGCCCTTACGCTGCCATGGTGCAGCGTGGCGCCTACCAATCCGGGCTCGCGGTGCTGAAGCGGGCTCATAGCATTGTACAGGTGCGTGACCGCGCCAATACCTTCACCAAAGCTTTTCACCGCCTCTTCGTAGCTGCAATTGCTGTGTCCCGCAGATAAGATTATGTTATAAGATTGAATCAGCCGGATCACTTCGCTGCTGCACACCTCCGGCGCAAGCGTGATCATTTGGATGGCGCCTCTTCCATACTCCAGCAGCTCACGCACTTCTTCGATTTCGGGAGAGTGAATGAGTTCTTCCACGTGTGCTCCCCGTTTAACAGGGTTGATCCATGGCCCTTCCAGGTGCAGTCCAGGCACGCCTTTTCCGCCCTGCTTCCAGTAAGCCCTCACCGCATCAATGGCCCTGAAGAAAACCTCTCGGGTATTGGTTGCCAGCGTAGGCAGGCAAAGCACTGCGCCGCCATCGCGGCAATAATCCACCAAATCCTGCAGCGCATCAGGAGATGGATATTCCGCCAGCAGCTTTTTATTCGCCCCATATATCTGCAAATCAATAAAAGCAGGCGCCATCACATCACCCGCATCCTTTACTTCAATTCCCCGCACATCAGAAAACGGCAGCACTTCAACTACAACTCCGTCTTCCACCACCACCGCATGATCGTCCTTCCACTCTTCGCCGGTAAACAGGCGTTGTGCTTTGTAAGCAATTCTGTTCATGGAATAAAATTAGAGAAAAGCTGTTGGCCATTAGCTGATAGCTGTTAGCAGGTCTGTCACAACGATAAAGAATTCATCCAAGATCTTAAATAAGATAAAGCTGCTCCGGGCTGAACGCAAGCAAGCGATAAGCCAACAGCTATCAGCCAACAGCTTCTCTACTCATACCTTCCCGACTTCATCATAATATCCTGCATGCCGGAGAAGATGCTTTTCCAGAGGAGTCCAAAGAAAGATTTCGTGGTGAGGCGGATCTGGTTGACGTTGGTGGCGGTGCGAAGGACGCCGTCGGAGCCGGGATTATCGGACCAGAGCACGTATTTGTTGAGGATCTTGGTGAGGAATTTTTTGGTTGTTGTTTCGCCTGTTTCCTCGTCGGTTTTCCTGAGCAGAAGCGACAGGTTGTTGTAGCGCATTTGTACGTTGGCGCGGGCGCCGTAATCTTCGCCGGTCACCTGGAAGTCGAGGCGGTGCATGTTGAAGGATTGCATCTGCACGTTGGCCATCGGCACGGCCAGTTTATTCACTTGATCTGCGTTCACGTCGGTCAACGTTCCCTGTGCATCAAAGCGGCCGTTGGCCGAATCGAGGTAGAAGCGGAACTCCGTTGATAGCGGGCTGCTGCCAAAGAGCAGGGTGCTGACCTTTGCAGTAGTTATTGGATTCTGCCGTATAAGGATCGAATCATTGGTGACGTTGTCAGCGGAAAGGTTCATCCTTGTGAACAGAAGCTCACCGGTGCCTTCCGTTTTTGGATTGTATTCGGAATATTCCAGCCGCCCATCCTGCACGCTGATGTTCTTGACCTTGATGGTGGAACTGGCCCTCAGCAGCCGCTGATGAGGGAAATGGCCTAGCTTGCTTTCATATGTAGGCGGCGGCGTCCGGTCGAGGTATATGGATATTTCGGGCTTGATGAAGATGAGGCTGTCCGCCTGTATGATGTTGTTGTGAATGAAGCGGTCGATGTGGAGGTTTACCAGGCGGGCCTTTACAAATTCAATCACCTGCATGGGTTTCTGCCTGCCTACTGCCCGGTAAAAATCTTCCTTCTCCTCCAGCGTTGGCTGCATCTTGAACGAATCCACTTCAAAGGATCTCTGCTTCGACGAATAAGTGATCCACTCCGCTTTCAGCTTCATGGAGGAGTCCGGCGAACGGAATTTAAGGTCGTGGAAGCGCATCCAGATGTTGCCGGTGAACCCTATGCGTGTGGTATCGTAGGTGGCGGCGCTGTCCACCACTATGTCCTCGAAAAGTGCATCGCACCGGTCGAACTGGAGCTTAACTGATTCGGAGGTGTCGGCATTGCGATAGAGGAATTTAACGCCATCGAGCCTTACACGGTCTATTTCAATGCCAGTGATGTTGGGCTGAAGAGCTTTCCATAGAGGCGTTGTGGTTTGCTGCGTATCACGCTTGTGTATGTGGCGGGCGATGCGGATGTCCGCGTCACGCGAAATGATCTCCTTAACCTTGATTTTCTTTCCAAAAAGAAGGGGGAAGATGCTCAGGCCCCTGATTTGGCCCTTGTCCAGGTCCAACTGCATGGTCAGCGAGGGCAGCGCATTCCTTCGCTTCAGCTCCTCGTAACGGCTGCTGTCGACCTGTATATGTAGATTTTCTACCTCAACACTGCCGCCAAAGAAGTTTGCGTTCAGTTTTCCCAGGGTGTAGGTGTACAGGCTGTCCGAGCCCTGTATGATGAGCGTGTGCAGCCGGTCTCTCAATATAGGCTCAACGAAGCGGTTCACAAACAGCACCAGTGTCACAATCAGCGTAGCCAGTACCGCCGCCACTATAATAAGCGGTTTCTTATACCGCTTAAGCTTTTGAGCAATCAACATGAAGGAGATAGGGAAAAAAGGATG
>DASWNB010000442.1:0-3941 GCA_036399455.1 Flavisolibacter sp.
ATATAATTGAAGACCCCGCAGGCTGAAGCTTGCG
This sequence comes from Flavisolibacter sp., assembly GCA_036399455.1. Taxonomy (GTDB): domain Bacteria; phylum Bacteroidota; class Bacteroidia; order Chitinophagales; family Chitinophagaceae; genus Flavisolibacter. Next base: position 35 of record DASWNB010000442.1, read on the forward strand.
GGGTTTTAATTAGAGCTAACCGCCGGGCGGAACCGGTTGTCGGTGGTCCCTTATCGGTCATGCCGGCTCCGTAGGGCCGGTACACCTAACGAACCTCAAACCTCAAACTTCAAACCTCAAACCTTACTTTCCCCTAATTTTAATCTATGAGAAACATCTTCCTTTCCTTCTTCCTGCTGCTGGGCATAGGCAGCCTGGCGGCAACGGTGGATACCGTATCCATCCACAGCAAGAGCATGAATAAAAAGATAAAGTGCGTGGTCATCCGTCCTGAAGCAAAGCAAAAAGACCAGCGTTTCCCGGTGGTGTACCTGCTGCACGGCTTCAGCGGCGGCTACGGCAACTGGATCACCCGCGTTCCCCAACTGAAGCAGCACGCGGACAACTACCAGCTTATGATCGTTTGCCCCGACGGCGCCTTCAGCAGTTGGTACTTCGACAGCCCGGTGGACAGCACCATGCGCTACGAAACCCATGTGGCCGTTGAAGTGCCGGAATATATCGACGCGAATTATCCCACCATAAAGGACCGGAAGGCAAGGGCCATCACGGGACTGAGCATGGGCGGTCACGGCGGCCTGTTCCTGGGCTTCCGCCATTCCTCCTCCTTTGGCGCCTGCGGCAGCATGAGCGGCGCCCTCCTGATCGAATACATCACCTCACGTTACGACGTGGAAAAAAGATTAGGCGACACTGCCAACAAGCAGCGCTACCGCGATTACTCCATCATCAATGAAATGGAGCGTCCCGGCAGGGACTCCCTCGCCATCATCATCGACTGCGGAACCTCGGACTACGTTTTTGAAATGAGCCGCCAGGTGCACCAGAAGATGCTCCAGCTTAAAATCCCCCACGACTACATCGAACGCCCGGGGAAGCATGATTGGAATTATTGGGCAAATGCGGTGCAGTATCAGTTGTTGTTCTTCAGGAATTACTTTGACAGTAAGTGAGTTTGAGGTTTGAAGTTTAAGGTTTGAGGTTCGTTAGGTGTACCGGCCCTACGGAGCCGGCATGACCGATAAGGGACCACCGACAACCGGTTCCGCCCGGCGGTTAGCTCTAATTAAAACCCCGCAAGCTTCAGCCTGCGGGGTCTTCAATTATATGCAGAGAGATTGAGCCTAACGAACCTCAAACCTCAAACTTCAAACCTACCCTCCCGTATTCCCATCCCTCACCTTAATCTTCTTCTTTCCCGCGTTTTTCTTTTCAAACTCCAGCACTTCCTTCGGCTTGGCTGTGGGTTTCTTTTCGGCGGTTACGTCGATGGGGGCCAGGTCGTCTTCACCGGCGGCGGCAAGGGCGTTCTTGGGCTTGTCCATGTGCCATTGCTCGGTTTTTTCAATGGTGCCCCGCAAGGGATCGTAGTATTTCCAGAGGCCGTGCCTGACGGAAACGCTGGTGATCTTGACAATTTCTTTGCGGATGACTTTCGAGGGATCGTTGGGGTCGAGTACATCTACGGTGTCGTAGGGGTTCTGTGGGTCGATGGCCCTCCAGCTTTCTTCGCGGACCAGCTCACCTGCATAGTTGAAATACACGTTGCGGCCATCCATGAAGCCCCAGCGGTAGTTTTCAAGGGCGATGAGGTCGCCTTGAAGGGAGTAGCGGCGCCAGGTGCCTTCCTTGTGGCCGTCCTTGAAATAACCTTCCTCTTCGTAACCCCTTTCGCCGCGCTGGTCCTCAACGCGGACCACCCAGGGACCCTGCTTCAGGCCCTTCATGTCCACGCAGTTCAGCGTATCGCCTTTAGGGCTGATGATGAAGCTCTTGCACTGTGCACCGGCATTCGCGGAAATAAACAGGGCGAGGATAAGTAGGTATCTCATTGTTTAGTAAGTTTGATTCAACCTTAACGTTAAAATCAGGCTGTTTATGCTTTCAAAATTAACCCAATACTCCCTTTTTCTCTTCCTGCTCTCCGTTACAATTATCACAAATGCCCAGCAGCCGAGGCCCAGTTCAGCTTCCGACCGCCTGAAAGGCCTGCAGCAGCGCCAGGTGCTGGAAAAAAGATCTACCGTAAACGGGGTAAAGTTCCGCAACATCGGCCCCTCGGTCATGAGCGGAAGGGTGGCCGACCTGGAAGCCAACCCGCAGGACCCCACGGAGTTTTACGTGGCCTATGCAAGCGGCGGCCTTTGGCATACCACCAATAACGGCCTTTCCTTCACTCCCATCTTCGACAGCGCCGACGTGATCACCATCGGCGACATAGCCGTGGACTGGAAAACCCGCACCATCTGGGTAGGCACCGGCGAAGTGAACAGCAGCCGCTCCTCCTATGCAGGCATCGGCGTTTATAAGAGCAATAACAATGGCAAGACCTGGCAGTACGTGGGGCTGCCCGAATCGCATCACATAGGAAAGATACAGCTTCATCCTACCGATGGAAATACCGCCTGGGTGGCCGTGCTGGGACACCTGTATTCTCCCAACCGGGAAAGGGGCGTTTACAAAACCACCGATGGCGGCAATACCTGGAAGCAAACCCTGTTTATCGATGACAATACAGGAGTTGTGGAGATGGACATCAACCCGCAAAACCCCAACGAATTATATGCGGCCGCCTGGTACCGTACCCGCCGTGCCTGGAATTTTGAAGAAAGCGGCAAGTCCAGCGGCATCTACAAAAGCACCGATGGCGGTAATACCTGGACCCTGCTCACCAAACCCGGCGCAGGATTTCCCACCGGCAACGGTGTGGGCCGTATAGGTCTGACCGTTTATCCCAAAAACCCGCAGATCGTTTACGCCATCCTCGACAACCAGGATCCCCGTCCCGATACCAGCCGCAGGGATACTGTTTCCTATGTGCTGGATGACCTTAAGCACCTGAACCAGGACCAGTTTGCGCAATTGAACGACCGCAGGCTGGACAGCTTCCTGCGCAGGAACCGCCTGTCGCCCCGCTACAATGCCCAGATGGTAAAGGAAATGGTAGCTTCCAACAAGCTCAAGCCCACATCTCTTTACGACTACCTGTACGTGAACACGGGCTTTGAAGGAACACCCGTCGGCGCCGAAGTGTACCGCAGCGACAACGGCGGGCAAACCTGGAAGAAAACGCACGAGAAAGAGATCCCTATCTTCTTTACCTATGGCTACTACTTCGCCAAGATATACGTGTCGCCCTACAACGAGAACAAGGTGTATGCGCTGGGCTTCTCCTCGCAGGTATCCACCGACGGAGGCAAAACCTGGAAGAACATGGACAAACCCAACGTGCATGCGGACCACCACGCCCTCTGGATAAATCCCAACAGGGACAACCACCTCATTAACGGCAACGACGGCGGCGTGAACATTACTTATGACAACGGTGAAAACTGGTTCAAGGCCAATACTCCCGCCGTAGGACAGTTTTATGCCATTACCCTGGACAATGCAAAGCCGTATAATGTATACGGAGGATTGCAGGACAATGGCGTATGGTACCTGCCCTCGGTGAATCCCCGCAACTCCTTCGCCAACTCCGGCCTGGGCCTGAGCGATGACGTGGTGAGAAACATCGGCGGCGGTGACGGCATGCAGGTGCAGGTGGACCTGAGGAACAACACTACCGTTTACTACGGCTCCCAGTTCGGTAACTATGCCCGCACCAACCGCATGAACCGTGCGGAAACAAGGCGCATCACGCCCCGCCACGAGCTGGGTGAAAAGCCGCTGCGCTTCAACTGGCAGTCGCCCATACTCCTGAGCCCTCATAATAACGACATACTGTACTTTGGCGCACACAAGCTGTACCGCTCCTTTAACCAGGGTGATACCATGATTGCCATCACCGACGACCTGACCAACGGCGGCAAGCCGGGCGATGTGCCTTACGGAACGCTTACCGCCATTGCCGAATCGCCCATCCGCTTCGGCCTGATCTATACCGGGACCGATGACGGCAACATCC
>DASWNB010000443.1:0-2439 GCA_036399455.1 Flavisolibacter sp.
CTTACCTTAACTCCTTCCGATATCATGCTGACCATACGGGTTCCTTTTTGTAAATGTAGAAACAAAGTTGTTGCCACAAAATAATAAACGTGCAATTGTGGCGGAAGGTTTGCCTCAAAACTTAAATTTGCGGCACAAAAACCTCAAATCGTTCAATATGAAGATAGCTGTAGCGAAAGGAGACGGAATCGGCCCCGAAATCATGGAAGCGGTGCTGAAAATATTTGATGCCAACAAAGTAGGCCTTGAGTATGAATACGTTGAGATGGGAAAATGGGTATTCGACAAAGGATTTTCCAATGGTATGACCCCCGAAGCCCAGGGAACAATTGAGGAATTGGGTATCCTCTTCAAGGGCCCGATGGAAACTCCGAAAGGCAAAGGCGTTAAAAGTGTTAATGTTACCGCCCGCAAAACCTGGAACACCTACGCCAACAAAAGAGTGTTTCAAACTCTCCACGGTGTGGATACGGTCTTTAGCAAAGCGGGTATTCCCATCGACATTACCATCGTTCGTGAAAATATTGAAGATACTTACGGCGGCATAGAGCATATGCTCACCCACGACGTGGCACTCAGCCGCCGCTTCATCACACGCCCGGGAAGCCTTCAGGTGCTCCGCTACGCATTTGAAATGGCCCGCCAGAAGAATGCCCGCCGCATCACCTGCGGCCACAAGGCCAACATCATGAAGCTCACGGATGGGCTCTTCCTCGACTGCTTCTATGAAGTAGCCAAGGAATACCCCGAGCTGAAAGCAGATGACAAGATCGTTGACGACCTGGCCATGCAGCTCGTAGTAAAGCCTGAACAATACGACGTAGTAGTGATGACCAACCTCCAGGGCGACATCATCTCCGATCTTTGCGCCGGTCTTGTTGGAGGACTGGGCTTTGCTCCTTCCGCCAACATCGGCGACCATATCTCCATCTTCGAAGCCGTTCACGGCACAGCTCCGGATATTGCAGGTAAGAACATTGCCAACCCCACCGCTCTGCTGCTCAGCGGCCTTGCCATGCTGCGCCACCTGGGCTTTATGGAAAACGCTGCCGTCATCGAGAACGCGCTTCTCTACACGCTGGAGCAGGGCGTCCGCACCGGCGACTTCGGCGACCGCTCCAAACCCGCACTGAACACGACACAATTCGCCGAGGCTATCATATCCAACTTTGGCAAAACTCCCGAATTGAATGCAAAGCCGATGCTTGCCAATACTCCTTTCACGCCTGCCGTATGCCACCTGGAAAAGAATCCCATGATGGTATCGAAGGAAGTGCAGGAGGAAAAGATAGTTGGCGTGGACATGTTCATCGAAAGCGTAGAACAACCCGGCGCCATTGCAGAGAAATGCCAGCACCACGGCGGCGTCAAATTCAAGCTCATCAGCGTCAGCAACCGCGGTACGCAGGTGTGGCCCACCGGCTCCAAATACACCAACCTCGTAAACCAGTACAACCTCCGCTTCGAAACCCTGAACGAGCAGCCACTTACCCAGCAGGACATCATCGGCCTTTACGTAAGCCTGAGCGCCAACTTCAAGATCTGCTCCCTAGAGCTCCTGAACATGTGGGGAGATAAGAAGGCGTATAGCTTGGCGCAAGGGCAGTAGGGAGGGAAGGTGCGACTAGCGGGAAGGAAAGCTGATGGCTGATAGCTGTTGGCTTTTAGCAGAGCAGGAAAACGAAAAAGATCTTCCGCAAAAGGATGAATAAGAGTACATAGCTGTTAGCTGTACGTACACAAGCCATAAGCTAACAGCTATCAGCCATCAGCCTCCTTCCCGCTAGTCGCAGCTAACAACTCACAGCTTTCTCGTAATTTTCCGCTATGAAAGATTTCGACGAACGACTGCACCGGCTGATTGATGCGGCACTGATGGAAGATGTAGGCGATGGCGATCATTCCACGCTGTGCTGCATACCCGCCGATGTAAAAGGAAAGGCCGTGCTGAAGATCAAGCAGGATGGCGTACTGGCAGGGATGGATGTGGCCGAAAAGATATTCCTCTATAAAAAACCTTCCGCCGTGTTCACCCGCCACAAGAGCGATGGCGAAGAGATGAAGTACGGCGAGGTTGCCTTTGAGGTGGAAACCTTTGTGCATACCATCCTTCAGTGCGAAAGGCTGGTGCTGAACATCATGCAGCGCATGAGCGGCATAGCTACACTAACACGGCAGTACACACGAAAACTGGAAGGCTACAAAACCCGCCTGCTCGACACCCGTAAAACAACTCCCAACTTCCGCCTGCTCGAAAAAGAAGCGGTTCGCATCGGCGGCGGCACCAACCACCGTTTCGGCCTGTTTGATATGATCATGCTGAAGGATAACCACATCGATTACAGCGGCGGCATAGAAGAAGCCATCAGCCGTGCATACGACTATGTGCAGCGCTACCGCCCCGACCTGAAGATTGAAGTGGAAACACGGTCGCTGGAG
>DASWNB010000444.1:0-8995 GCA_036399455.1 Flavisolibacter sp.
CCAGAAACCAGAAACTAATCTACCAACTCAAATTCCCTCTGCAACCCATAGCTTATACTGATACGCCCCCTGGCCTTGTTCATGACCCGGCGCTCCTCCTCGGAGTTGATGATAAGGATGATTGGCCCGTTCACCAGTTTGTTCAGGATAAAGGGATCGAGCCTTATGGGGCCGGAGAACTGGGCGGCTTTATTGATGTCCTGCGATTCAAAGGAGGTATCGGTGAGCACCAGGCGGATGGTAGTGCCTTTTTCAACGCCATCGAGGTCGAGCACGAAATTGCGGCGGCTGATCCGGGCGGGAAGATCGGTTTTAAGGGTGAAGGGGCTGAAGGTGAACTCCTGCTCGATCCTGTTCTTTTTGGAATCGGTAAAGCTGATGCGGTGCACGCCCGCAAACTCCGCCAGGGGCCGGCGCACCTCGTAATACACGCCGGTGATGCGGGCGCTGTCGGGACTTACCGGCTGGCCGTCCATTTCAACGGCGCCCGGGGGCAGCAAAACGGCGTCTCCCTCGGCATCGCCTTCCTGGAAGCGCATCAGGCATGTCACATCGTCCCGTCCTTCTTCACCGGTAACCTGGTAGTCGAAATAAATCGCGGAGCGCCCGGACCCCTCTGCGGGGGGACCGTCCGCCTCCTTGCAGGAAACCAGGAAAAGAATGGCGAGCAGGGCTATTAACCTGGTGGGTATAAAGGGATTGTTGAGTTTCATGAGCGGGTCCGTCTGAGTTAAACAAAGCATAAATCAAGAGGCCGTAACAGTGATGCAACTTAGTCTATCAAAGCCAAAACCTCAAAATCAATATCTTTGATGCCCCTGTCAAATTGGCCTTAAACATATTTAAGCACTTTTTTTGACACCGGAGTTTTCTTAACTATCAACAACAGAGCATCCAAAATAAATATATGATCGGTTTCATTACTAAAATGTTTGGCGGCAGCAAGTCGGAGAAAGATGTGAAGGCTGTCCTGCCGCTGGTGGCGAAGATCAACCAAAACTTCCAGGCATTCCAATCGCTTTCCAACGACGACCTGCGGAACAAGACCCGTGAATTCCGCCAGCGTATCCAAACCCACCTGGCTGCAATCGACGCTCAAATAGCTGATACCAATAAAAGAGCAGACGAGCTCTCCTTCAACGACCTTGTTGGCAAAGACGATATCTACCAGGAAGTGGACCGCCTGAAAAAAGATCGCGATGCCAAGCTGGAGGAAGTATTGAAAGAAATCCTCCCCGAAGCTTTTGCCGTGGTAAAGGAAACAGCCCGCCGCTTCAAGGAGAATTCCGAGCTGGTATCCACCGCCACCGACTTCGACCGCGAGCTGAGCGTAACAAGGAACTACATCACCATAGACGGCGACAAGGCCATACATAAGAATACCTGGACCGCAGGCGGCGGAGAGATCACCTGGAACATGGTACATTACGACGTGCAGTTGATCGGCGGCGCCGTACTTCACTCCGGGAAGATTGCCGAGATGGCCACCGGTGAAGGTAAAACCCTCGTATCTACCTTACCCGCTTACCTCAACGCACTTGCCGGTGAAGGCGTGCACATAGTAACCGTGAACGACTACCTGGCCCGCCGTGACCAGGAATGGAACGGCCCCCTGTTCGAATGGCTGGGACTGAGCGTCGACTGCATCGACAAGCACAGCCCCAATACCGAAGCCCGCCGCAAGGCCTACCTGGCAGACATTACCTACGGCACCAACAATGAATTCGGCTTCGACTACCTGCGTGACAACATGGTGCACTCACCCGATGAAATGGTGCAGCGCAAACACCACTTTGCCATGGTGGATGAGGTGGACAGCGTATTGATCGACGATGCCCGTACGCCCCTCATCATTTCCGGTCCCGTTCCCAGGGGCGACGACCAGCAATACCATATACTGAAGCCCCGCGTACAGGGCCTGGTGGAAGCCCAGGAAAAAATGGTGCGCCAGTACCTCAACGAAGCCCGCAAGCGCATTGCCGAAGGCGACGATGATCCAAAGAGCGGCGGCCTGTTTCTTTTCAGGGCTTACCGCGGCCTGCCCAAGTACGGCCCCCTTATCAAGTTCCTGAGCGAACCCGGTATGAGGGTGAAGCTACAGAAGGCGGAAAACTATTACCTCGCCGACCAGCAGCGCCATATGCATATTGCGGACGAAGAGCTGCTGTTCCACATAGACGAAAAGAACAAATCGGTTGACCTGACCGACAAGGGCATTACGGCCATTACCCGCTCCGGTGAAGACCCCGAGTTCTTCGTACTGCCCGACATCGCCACCAAGCTGGCGGAAATTGAAAGGTCCGAAGGAAGCAGCGAGGAAAAGCTCCACCAGAAGGAAGCCCTCCTGAACGAATACTCCCAAAAGGCCGACCGCATCCACTCCGTACAGCAATTGCTGAAGGCCTATACGCTTTTTGAGAACGACGTGGAGTACGTGGTGATGGAAGGCGCGGTGAAGATCGTGGACGAGCAGACCGGCCGTATCATGGAAGGACGCCGCTACAGCGACGGCCTGCACCAGGCCATTGAAGCAAAGGAGAACGTGAAGATCGAGGCGGCTACGCAAACCTATGCCACCATCACCCTCCAGAACTTCTTCCGCATGTACCACAAGCTGGCCGGCATGACCGGTACCGCCGAAACGGAAGCAGCGGAATTATGGAGCATCTACAAGCTCGATGTGGTGACCATTCCCACCAACATCCCCATCACCCGCAAGGACCACCAGGACCTTGTGTACAAGACAAAAAGAGAAAAATACAGGTCGGTTATAGAGGAGATTGAAAACCTGCGCAACGCCGGCCGTCCCGTGCTGGTGGGCACCACCTCGGTGGAAGTGAGCGAGCTGCTGAGCCGCGCACTGCAGGTAAAGAAAATCCCCCACAACGTACTTAACGCCAAGCAACACTCCCGTGAAGCGCAGATCGTTGCGGAAGCAGGTCTTGCCGGCGCCGTAACCATCGCCACCAACATGGCAGGCCGTGGTACGGACATCAAGCTGGGACCCGGCGTAAAGGAAGCAGGCGGTCTTGCCATCATCGGCACCGAACGCCACGAAAGCCGCCGTGTAGACAGGCAGCTTCGCGGACGCGCCGGACGCCAGGGCGACCCCGGAACCTCGCAGTTCTATGTATCCCTGGAAGATGACCTGATGCGCATGTTCGGCAGTGAAAGGATCGCAGGGCTGATGGACCGCTTTGGTTACAAGGAAGGCGAAGTGATCCAGCACAGCATGATCACCAAGTCCATCGAAAGGGCGCAGAAAAAAGTGGAAGAAAACAACTTCGGCATACGCAAGCGCCTGCTGGAATACGATGACGTGATGAACAAGCAGCGTAACGCCATCTACGACCGCAGGAACCACGCCCTGTTCGGCGAGCGCCTTGCCCTCGACATCGACAATGCTTTCTCCTTCATAGCCGAAGAACTGGTAAGCGGCCACCGCGAACAGGACGACTACGAAGGCTTCAAGCTGAGCTGCATCATGAGGTTTGGCATCGACACCGCCATCACCCACGAAGAGCTCCAGAAAAAGCCTGTCAACGTATTAACCGACCAATTGTACTCCGAAGCCATCGAGAACTACCAGCGCCACAAGGAAGATCTGAGAAAGCAGGCCGTGCCCGTGTTCCAGAACATCCGCCAGACGCAGGGCGCCCACATAGAAAACGTAGTGGTTCCTTTCAGCGACGGCCGCAAGGTCATCAACGTACTGGCCAACCTGGACCAGACACTGCAAACCGAAGGTGAAGAGCTTGCCAATGCACTGGAAAGAAGCATCACGCTGGCTATCATCGACGACAACTGGAAAGAGCACCTGAGGCGCATGGACGACCTGAAGCAGGCCGTACAAACCGCCTACCTGGAACAGAAAGATCCGCTTGTTCTTTATAAAATAGAAGCCTACAACCTGTTCCGCTCCATGAGCAGTGAACTGAACAGGGAGATCGTTTCCTTCCTCTGCCACGCATCGCTGCCGGTGCAGGAGGAAGCGCCCAACCTGAAGGAAGGCCGCCAGCAGAAGACCGACATGAGCAACATGACGGTGAACAAGGAAGAGATCGACGCCGTGGGCGATGACTATGCCGCCAATGAAAAGGATTATTTCGACCCCTCCGACGGACCCGCCGTAAAGCAGCAGCCAGTAAAGGTTGGACCGAAGATCGGCCGCAACGATCCCTGTCCCTGCGGCAGCGGCAAGAAGTTTAAGAATTGCCACGGAAGGGATGCGTGAGGAAGGTCCACAGTCCACGGTCCACAGACGAGTCATTATAGCGCCAGAAGCATTGTGTAATTCATACCTAAAGTTCAAAGCCTTCTCTTTTTCGGAGAAGGCTTTTTTAACCGCCAAGGCGCGAAGACGCGAGGGTTTCACGCAAAGCCGCAAAGGAAAGGCAAAGAAGATGGTCGCCTGAACTACAATCTTTTACTACGGGTTACTCTCAGTGTTTCGGCGCCTCTGGAGTTATTGTGAGCCAAGGGCGCAAAGAAAAGTCGCAGGCTCCTATTATGATTCTTGGGAGCTTGCGACCCTTCCTTGCGCTCTTCTCTGGATTGTAACCCAGGAGAGGTGGGAACGCTAAGAGAAACAAAAAGAGAAAGATTGTAGTTCAGGCGACCATCTTCTTTGCCTTTCCTTTGCGCCTTGGCGTGAAATGTCTTTGCGCTCCTTTGCGGTTAAACTAAAAACATCTGCCGCAGTAAACGACCGGCTGTGGACCGTGGACCTTCCAGCTACTCCAAATTCAACTCCACCGTCATCCTGCATCCTTTATCCTTGGGTGAAACGAATTTTACTTTGCCGTGGTAATAATCTACGCGGTGGCGGATGTTGCGGAGGCCGAGGCCTTTCTTTACGGAAACCATGTTGAAGCCTATCCCGTTGTCCTGTATCACCAGGCGTAGCTTGCTGTTCTTTAGTGTCAGCTTCACGGAGGCCTTTGTGGCATTCGAATGCTTGAGAATGTTGTTCACCTGCTCCTGTATGATGCGGTACACGGCAATGCGGTCCTCTTCCTGCATGCGGCTGCTGTTGTCAAGGCCCCGGCAGGTAAAGCTGATATGGAGCTTGTCGCTCAGGTTGATCTTATCCACCATTTCAATTATGGCTTCCACCAACCCTATGTCCTCGACAGCGGAGGGGTTGAGGTCCTGGCTGATCTTGCGCACCTCGCGGATGACGGTTTGTATATCTTTGTACACTTTTTCAATGAACATATGGGCGGTGTCCTTGTGCTCCTGGGCCACTTCCAGCATCAGCTTGCACGATGCCAGGATCTGGTTCACGTTGTCGTGCAATTCCAGCGACAGCTTGCGCCTTTCTTTTTCCTGCGCTTCGATGATGGAGCGGACGATCTCACGCTTTTTGAGCTTTTCCTTTTCCACCACTTTCTCCTGCAGTTCCTTTTGCTCGGTGATGTCGCGGAAAGCGCCGATCACCCGCACGGCTTCCTTATCGTCACGCTTGATAAGCGCCTTGTCGAGTACATGCCTGTAGGTTCCGTCGGCGGCTTTCCAGCGAAACTCCACGCTCCACTTTTCGGCATGCTCGTCGCGGAGGCTGGAGAAATAAACATCCTTTACACGGTCGCGGTCGTCGGGATGGATGCGGCGCAGCCTTTCGAGAATGGACATTTCCTTGTCCTTGCTCCCGAACAGGGTTTCGAAGCCGGAGCCCTTGTATATTCTTCTCTCGGCGATATTCCAGTCGTAGATGCTGTCCGAGGTGGCTTCGTTCACGTAGTGGTAGCGCTCCACGCTGTGCACCAGTTGCCGCTGGAAATGCGCCTGCTCGGTAATGTCCATGGCCCATCCGGCCACCATCATCACGCCATTGAAGCGCAGCGGGAATTTATATACCCTCAGCACCTGCTCGGCGCCGCTGGACAGTAAAGCGGTTTCTATGATTTCAATAGGCTTGCCGCTGCGGATCACTTCCATATTGTTCAGGTGAAAATCAACGGCCAGTTGTTCGGGGAAAAGATCGTATATGCTCTTGCCGCAGTCCTGCTCCGTAAAACCATAGGTTCTGAGATAGGTGGGGTTCATGTACCGGATGAGGGCATTTTCATCGGTTATCCAGCCTACGATAGGACAGTTCTGCATGAAGTCTTCGAAAAGAAGGCGGCTTTGCTGTTCCTGCTCGCTTTCTTCTACTGGAGAAACGGCAAGCTTCTCCTGGGGAATATCTTCCAGTAAAATGCACAGAGCCGCAATGCGGCCCCTGTTGAGCAGGGGCACGCCCTTGCAGCGGAGCGCATTTTTATCGCCGGGCAATTCGAGGTTATACCTGATGGTTTCACCTTCCAGCATCCTGTTGAGGAACACGCCTTGCGGCTCGTGAAGCTCTTCGGGCAGCATGTGCATGATGTTCGCTCCTTCGTGGCAGGTATAAAGGCTTGCATCCTTCACCAGCCTGGCTGCTTTCTTATTAAAGTAGATTATGTTGAATTTCCTGTCCAGCATCAGCACGCCTTCTTCCATGGCTTCATACAGGGCCTTGAAAGGCTCCAGCGAAGCAGGAAAGCCTGCGGATGGGCGTAGGGAAGTAAGTTTGGTTTTGTGTTTCACAGTCAATCAGGGATTAAGAGATGCGTTTGAGATCCAAATCCGGCCCCAGTTCGTACAATTCCGTTGGAGAAAAAAAGGATGAAGCCGAAAGATATATAAACAAAATCATAGATGTAAGGGCCTGCAAGGCATATTTTTTTGGTTAGGGGCTAATACCTAGGAAAGGCGAAAGGCAGAAGGTAAAGGTTATAAGGAGGAATATTCAATGCTCAATGTTCAATGCTCAATGCTCAGGTCGTTCCATAAACGCTATTGAGTATTGAACATTGATTATTGAGAATTAATTACGGCAATCAACTAGCGGCTTGGGACTTAGAGCTTGGAACTATGAACTCCGGCTTCTGCCCGCTATGGACTAGCATCCTGTAAGGGTATTTATTTATATTTTTTTCTATCGTGTTTCCTGTACATAAGGCCAACAGAAAGAACCACTTAGAAAAAAGCCGGTGTCCCGCCGCCCTCCTTCAGGTAAATACCCTATTGCAAACACGTAGAACCCGCATTATATTCACACTTGCTAAGTGTTATCCTGTAATCTTTCTAAGGATTTACATGGCAACACTTACCCCGAACCCTGATCCGTCGAAAACCAAGGAAATTCCGCCAAAACGACCGAAATGAAAACAAACTGTACCCTACTTGCGTGTTTTACGCTGGCAGCCTGCGTAATTTTCCCTTCCACGCAGTCAAATGCCACCAACTACCTCGATGCAGGCACCAGCCTTACCTATAACTTATTCAGCGGTGATACATTAAGGATCACCTCCGGCACCTACCGCGGAGGCATCGGCCTGTTCAACCAGAACGCCGTTATCTGGGTTGGACCGAACGCCACGTTCAGGCCTTCCTACCTCATCACACCTAAAGGCCATATCATCAATTATGGCGAAGCCAGGCTCAGCAGCTTTGGAACCTTCGATGGATTCGATATGGACAACTACGGCATCGTGTCCATCAGCGGCGGAGCCAGCATGTACGACAGTTGGTCCTCCCCACAGCTATGGATCAACCGCATAGGCGCCAAGATGGACATCAGCGGCTCCTTCAGTCTGGGCAGCAACACCCGCCTCGAGAACGAAGGCGCAATTTCCATAACCGGCAGCTTTAATCTTTACTCTCCCACCTGTACCGTCATCAACCGCGGTTCGCTCGACGTGTCCGGCAGCGTGAATATGAGCGAAGGCACACTCATCAACGAAAACATCATCACCACCCAAAATTTTAACGGCTGGGGCGGCCAACTGAATAATACGGGCGCCCTCCGCCCCTCCAACGACATGGTGATCAGTTCGGGCACCACCTACGTGAACGAATGCAAGCTGGTGACTGAAAAGGGCCTTACGGTTTACGGGGCTTTCGAAAACAAGGGCATACTGTGGGTGGGAAAGACCAACGCCAATACCAACGAGCTTTATGTCTCCGGAACCTTCACCAACAGGGCCAATGCCAAAGTAAAAGCGGCCAAGCTGACCAACTACAGCACCATCAGGGGTGCAGGCTATATGTACTTCAATGGCGATACCTATAACTCGGGAACCGTGGGCACTGCAGGCTATACCCTTGATACCCTTAAGATCTTCGATGCCACCCGCACCGGCTCCATTTTCGATTTCCAGTACGGTACCGTGCATCCCAACACCGTCTTCCGGTCGCAGGGTGTGCCCGATACCCTGCAGCTTCCTTCCGGCTGCTCTTACGTGTACCGCAACGGCGTGGCCCTGCCGATACGCTGGAATTACTTCTCTGCCCGTATGCAGGGCAGCGCCCCGCTCCTGAACTGGTCCGCCGAGTACGAGCCGGGCATGAAGTTCGAGCTTGAAAGAAGCTTTGACCAAACCGTCTTCACCCTTATTCATACCTTAACCTCTGAACCCTCTGCTGCCTATACCCATACCGACCGCACCGTTCCAGCCGGCTGCGACGTTGTGTATTACAGGGTCAAAGCCACCGCTGCCGATGGCGACACCAGGTACACCGAAACCAGGATGGTAAAGACCGGCAGCAGCAGGACCAGCGCCATCAGCATCTACCCCAATCCTTCCGCCGGCGGCGCCTCGCTCCTGTACACGACGGACAGAACGGAGGCCCTGACTATATTGGCAAGGAACGCTTCCGGCCAGCAGCTTTCCCTGCGCAACTTCACCGCCCGTCCCGGCGCCAACCATTTCGAACTCGGCATGCTCGCCAACTTCCAGCCCGGCGTTTACTTCGTTGAACTCCTTAGCGGCAGCGAAAGCCTTGGAGTGGAGAGGATAGTGAGGAAATAGAGAAGCTATTGGCTGTTAGCTGATAGCTGTTAGCCCGTGACCTACGGAGGTAGCTCAAAATTTTAGTGTGTGTTGATAGTTATAAATTAAAAGAGATTCCATTCCTGGAATCTCTTTTAATTTATTGGCTAGCCTAATCTTTCGGCTGTATTCTTCAC
>DASWNB010000445.1:0-2853 GCA_036399455.1 Flavisolibacter sp.
GTGCCGTCTTCACGGTGCTCTGTAAGGAACACAACGGTGCGCATAAAATTGGGATCTTTCAGAAAAGGGTCGGCGATCAATAATACTCCTGCTGCTGGCTGTACCATACGACAATCGAATATGTGTTAAAAATACGGTATAACAATCTTATGCCATAGCGATATGAACTTTGGCTCAATATTTTTGCAGACGCTTTTTTTTTAGCATCTTTCCACCAGTGAAACGTATTTTCCCGATAATCATTGTTTTGGTAACCGTATCGGTACTGGGAGTGGTATACTTCCAGATCAGCCTGTTAAAGAACATGTTGCTGCTGCGCCAGGACCAGGTGGAACAGAAGATTTTCGATGTAACCAAGATCGTGGCCGAGGACCTGGCCCAGCTCAAGGGCACGCTGCCCGTGCAGCCAGCCCGCAAGTTTCCTGACCTGAACGATCCTTTTTCCATCGACATGTACCGCACCTACAGCATAGGTGCCCGCCTTACCACGCAGGAGCTGGGCGAAAAGATCAACGCCGCCTTTCTTTCCCAGAAAGTTGAGAACATTCCCTACGAATTCGGACTCGTTACTTTCCGCAACAACGACATAGCGCACTTCGAGCGGCAGTCGGCACGCTTTGAAGAGTGGTTCCAGGATACGATGAATTACAGGAGGTGGATACACGGCCTTGTACCGCCCAGCGGCTCGGTGGCTGAGAACCTGTCTACCGATGAGTACCTGGTGGTGATCGTTCCCAGCATCAAGGATATAGTGTACAAGGGCATGCTGTCGAACATTGCCGTATCCATCATTTTCCTGCTCATCATTTTTGCCGCTTTCTACCTGACCGTACGCACCATGCTGCGCCAGAAAAAAATGAGCGAGATAAAGAATGATTTCATCAACAATATGACGCATGAGTTCAAAACGCCTATCTCCACCATTTCACTGGCGGTGGATGCGCTGAAGAACGAAAAAGTGCAAAGCGATCCGAAGAAGCTTACCTATTTCAGCAGCATCATCAAGGAAGAGAACCAGCGCATGAACCGGCAGGTGGAAACCATCCTCAAGTCGGCGCTCATGGACCGCCAGGAAGTGCAGCTCAATGTTAAGCCCCTTCACCTGCACGAGATCATCAACGATGTGATCGATAATTTTGCCCTCCGCCTCCAGGAAAAGCAGGGCACCCTTGAAACAAGTCTTAGTGCTGAAAACGACCTTATTGAGGGCGACGAGGTGCACATGTCGAACCTGATCAACAACCTGCTGGATAATGCCGTAAAGTATTCCAAGGAGAACGTGCCGCCCCGTATCAATCTCGCCACTACCTCCACCAACAAAAAGCTCATCATCCGCCTCGAAGACAACGGTATCGGAATGACCCGCGAAACCGTAAAGCGCATCTTCGAAAAATTTTACCGGGCCCACACCGGCAACATCCACAACGTAAAAGGCTTCGGCCTCGGCCTCAGCTACGTAAAGACCGTTGTGGAAGCCCACCAGGGGGTTATCAAAGCTGAAAGCACCCTGGGTAAAGGCAGTTGCTTTACGATTGAGCTTCCGTTGAAACAAGATTGAAAGGGATGACCGATAAGGGACCACCGGCCACCGAAAGCGCTGCGCGAAGAAAGCAGGAAGACTGCATCTAAAGGACCAGAAACCAGGGACAAGAAACCAGAAACTTTCCCTACAGTTATCCTCCCCACAGGAGACTGCTATCACCATAACTCAGAAAACGGTAATCATTAGCAAGCGCATGGTCATAGACGCTGCGCCAGTCCTGGCCGATAAATGCGGCTACAAGGAGGAGGAGAGTGGATTGGGGTTGATGAAAATTAGTCACAAGGCCTGAGACAGAGCGGAAGCGGTAGCCGGGAACGATGATGAGGCTTGTGCGGCAGTGCAGTTCGTTTTGCCCGTGGCGCTCCATCCAACCAATAAGGGCTTCGAGGCTTTCGCGCCAGGAGAGGGCAGAAGGTTCGAGGCTGTAGGGTTCCCATTGGTGGAGTTCCCATTCATTGCCTTCCATCTTTCCGCCAACAAGTTTAACGCCCAGCCAGTAAAGGCTTTCCAGCGTACGGAGCGAGGTAGTGCCTACGGCAACAATACGGGCGGCATCGATAAGCTGCCGCAAGGTTTGGGTCGAAATGCTGAAAGGCTCGCTGTGCATGGCGTGCTGGCTGATCTGCTCCGCCTTTACGGGCTTGAAAGTGCCTGCGCCTACGTGAAGGGTAAGATAGGCGGTTTCCACACCGCGGGACTTCAACTCTCTCATCACCTCTTCCGTAAAATGAAGCGCCGCAGTAGGGGCAGCCACCGATCCCTGCTCCCTGTTGAATATGGTCTGGTAGCGTTCCGCATCCACGTGCTCCGCGGTCCGCTTGATATAGGGCGGCAGTGGGATGGCCCCTGCGCCGTGCAGCACCTCGGCAAAGGAAAGCTCCGGCTCCCAGGAAAATTCTATGATAAAACGGTCCTCGCTCTTCCCTATGTAATGGGCTTGCAGCCTTGCCGGCCCGCCGCCCGCCTCCACTTCTTTTTGGAGCACCTGTCCGGGCTTCCACTTGGAGGCGCCACCGATGAGGCAATACCACCGGCAGGAACCGGTGGCCGACAGTGCAGCCTCTATGCCCTGCTCGTAAGGCTCCAGGCAGAACAGCTCTATCACCCCGCCCGTAGCCTTTTTAAAAAGTACCCGTGCCTCTATTACCCTTGTATTGTTCAGCACCAGCAGCGTCCCGGCCGGTATTTCCACCGGCAGATCGGTAAACTGCCTGTCCTCTATCCGTCCTTCCCTGTACACCAGCAGCCTCGAAGCATCTCTTTTCTCCGCCGGGAATAAGGCAATTTTTTCAGGGGGAAGGTTATACGTG